>JAISUE010000072.1 GCA_031272245.1 Bacteroidales bacterium | reverse complement strand
TGGTTCATCAAAAATTACGCTTTTATTTTTCAGCGTTTCAGCAGCAAAGACATTGCAAGTTTTATGAATGTTACACCTACATGGTTCTCCCTTTTGAAACGAAAACTCTCCTGAAAATTTTATCCTGATTATAAGATTAAAATAAAAAAGCACAAAACGCAACAATCGTTATAAAATCATTGTTGCCATTGCCGCAATCCCCGTTTTCAACTCCCCCACCCTCGTTTCCATCAACGCAATCATTTTCAATGGATTATCAACTTTGACTGCTGCTTTTTCAACAGTCGTTAATGGATTTCCAACCTTGGTTGCACAACTTCCAACCGAGGTTGCACGGTTTCCAACCGAGGTTGCACGGTTTCCAACCGAGGTTGCACGGTTTCCAACCGAGGTTGCACGACTTCCAACCGAGGTTGCACGGTTTCCAACCAACGTTGCACGGTCTCCAACCGAGGTTGCACGGACGAAAACATTCGTTTTTGCACCGAAAAATTTTGTTTTACGACCTGCAACAAAGGTTATAACCGTTTCAACCATTTTCAAAAAACCTGCAACAAAGGTTTTCGGATTAAAAACAAATGTCTTTGAACCTTCAACGTTTGTTAATCGGACGAAATTTTTGGTTTTATGGTTTGCAACAAATGTTTTGGTTTGGATTGCTTTTCTACCGATAGACACATTCCTGCGGAATGTTTTTTGAACGAAAAATTTTGGTCTTAAAATTAAAAATTTCGTCCGATTAACATTTGTTGAAAAAATTTCAACCCTTGTTCCAACTGCATCAACCATCAGTCCGAATGACTTAATTTTCATAACCGCAATGCCAACGGCTTGCGGAAACGCAAAAACCCTCGTTCCAACCAACTCAATCATTCTCAATGGTTTATCAACTTTGATTTTTGCTTTTTCAACAGTCGTTTTGAAGTTTGCAAACGAGTTTTCAAACCGTGCAAACGAGTTTTCAAACCGTGCAAACGAGTTTTCAAGCCGTGCAAACGAGTTTTCAAGCCGTGCAAACGAGTTTTCAAACCGTGCAAACGAGTTTTTAACTCTTGCAAACGAGTTTTCAACCCTTGCAAGCGATGTGTTTGAACCTGCAAACGAGTTTTCAAACTTTGCAAACGAGTTTTCAACCTTTGCAAACGAGTTTTTAACTCTTGCAAACGCGTTTGCAAATCGTGCAAATGATGTTTTATAAGCGAAAATTTTCGTTTTACGACCTGCAACAAATGTTTTTGGATTAAAAACAAATGTTGTCGGATTTGCGAAAATAGTTGAGGCGATTGAAACGAGGATTGAGGATTTTGAAACGATGGTTTTCGGATTAAAAACAAATGTCTTTGAACCTGCAATGTTTGTTTCAGACCATAAAATCAAAATTTTCGTCCGATTAACGTCCGTTGAAGGACGATTAACGTACGTTGAAAATGGATTAACGTCCGTTGAAAAATAATCAACGAACGTTGAAAGTGCGTCAATCATTGTTAATAATCCATTGAGAATGATTGAGTTGATAGAAATAATGGTTTTTCTCCGGATTGCTTCGCTGACGCTCGCAATGACGGAGGAGGGAAAAACAATGACGGCGAGGGGGAAAACGGAAATAAAAGTTAAAGGGATTAAAACGTGGATTATTGGATTTGCAAGGATTATTGAAGAGATGATAACGTAGAGGGAAAAGATGAAAATCTGTCTCCCCTACTCCATTATTCTGATTATCAGTTTTGCGGAAATGGTTGAGAAGGTTGAAACAGCGATTGGCGGATTGGAAATATCAGAGTTGAAATTTCTATTTTGTTATTTGAATAAATTTTCTCGTAAATTAAATATCCTTATCAAACAATTCGGTATTATTAGTCTATTTTTTAACACTAACACCAAAAACACTATCAAGTTTTATATTCTGTTTGAACGTTGTCTTAATAACAAATCAGCGGTTACCATTGCTGCCATACTTTCAACGATGACTAACGAACGGAAAAGTTGACAAACATCATGTCTCCCTTTACAATTAAATGAAGATACCGGTTTAAAGCCTGTTGAAAATGTGATGGTTTTACCATTAGAAATACCTCCCTGCAAGCCATCAGATAAAATGTTTTCGCTTCCTTTTAATTTTGTTATCTCTATTCCTTTACCGATTTCAAATGATTTAACAGAAGGAATGCTTAACATTGCTTTAGCCAAAGAAGCGGAATATTTTTCAAATACAGGCTCTCCTACCCCAGCAGGAACATTTTCAATTTTACAGCATATTTTTCCTCCTGCCGTATCTCCGTTTGCTTTTATCTCTTTAAGTAATTTTTCTACCTCTTCTCTTTGTGTAATATAGTTAAAACTACCAATAGTTTCTATTTCTGCCGCTATATTTATATTAAAATGTTTTAGAAATGTTTTAGCAATAGCACCACCAATTACTCTTGTAGCAGTTTCTCTTGCCGAAGCTCTGCCTCCACCACTTGCAGATCTTATTTCGTATTTAGTAAAGTAAGTAAATTCAGCGTGATTAGGACGAGTATCATTGTTAATATCTGCATAATCATCTGTTCTTACATCTTTATTTTCAATCAAAAAACCTATGGGCGTCCCTAATGTAATATATTGTTTGGCAACTTTATTCGGATTGGTTTCCCGTTCTTCTGATAATGTTTGCAAACCTGAAAGAAAAATAACTTTGTCTTCTTCATTCCTCTGCGTCCCGTATTCATTTTGAGTTTTACGTCTTTGTAATTCTGTTATTATAAAATCGTAATCAATAACAAGACCTGCCGGACATCCATCAACAATTCCCCCTATTGCTACACCATGACTTTCTCCAAAAGTGGTAAGTGCAAATGCTACTCCTATTGTATTTGCTCCCATTCTTATTATATTTTATTTATGAATTTGTGTCAACCAATCTTCATCTATTGCAAGCAGTTGTGCAAGATGAATGGCTTCAGTCGGAACTTTGAAATTATCGTCTTCTATCAAAGAGTAGTCCATATTTTCAGCAATATCAGATATTGTAATGGGTGGAAGGATATTTTTATTACTGAAACCTTTCACTCTTAATCGTTTTGCATCAGTGTTTTCTACAGTATAATGTGTTGTAATCAATGAAACAGAATTTAAAGTTGCCAAAACATTAATAAATCCCCTGACAAGTTCTTTTCCTTCATAAGGATTTGTAGTTCTGGCTAATTCATCTACAAGAATCAAATAACGTTTTCCTGTTTTAGCTAATTTAATAAAAGTATTTACATTTAAAATTTCAGCAGCAAATGAAGATAATCCTTCCTCTTCGTTTTGATTGTCGCCAATAGAAATCAGAATACCTTCCATTAAACACATTTTTGCATTTTCCGCTGCAACAAAAAATCCAAACTGAAAACAAAACTGTGCAAAAGCAAGAGATTTTAATAATATTGTCTTTCCTGCCATATTAGCTCCTGTGAGTAACACAGGTTTATCCTGCAAAACTATATCTATTGGTTGAAAGTATTTACCTTTTTCTTTTAGTTTTTCAGAAAGCGGCGGATAAATAAGGGAATGAAACTCTAATCTGTTTTCATCTTGTATTATTTCAGGTTGCTTTAAATTCCAATTCAAATATAGACGGGCTTTTGCAAAATTTAAATCTAACTCTGCTATAATGTCCATTGCTATTTCTAATTGATTTACATATCTACATAAATCATTTGAAAGTTCTGTCCTTATTCTGCTTTCTATTTCCAAACATAAATTATATTTTTCAGTATATTCAACAGAGTCGTCCAAATCTTTTCTCAATTCAGCTAAAGTTTTATCATAAGCTGAAAAAACATAAAACTGATATGTTTCCAATCCCTCAGGATCAAGAAGACTTATTACATATCCTAAATTTGGTAATTGTAATGAAATACAGGAAATATCTTGAATAAGTGCATGTATTTTTTTACAATTTAAAGCAAAAGATTTTACTTCAAAAAGAGAAATATCGTCAAGTGTATTCTTTGTTTTTAGAAGATTTACTATTTTTGTTATATCTGCTGTTGCAGAAAGCAAATTATCTAATTCCGTATAAAAATATTGTTGATTTTTATGATTTTTCAAATATTCCAATACGCAATTTGTATTTGCAAATTGCTGACTTATCCATTTTTTATCAATAGAAAATTGCGTCTTCATTAGTTTTTCTCTACCTAATGATGTGTTCAGACTTAAATTTTCTACAAGCAATTTCAGTCCGTCATTTTCTTTTATTGCTTCTCTGAAAGTCATAAGCAATGTTTATTGACTGTCTTCTTCCTTTTTCGGTTCTAAATCTATCAATCCTTTATCATTAAGGATGTTATACCAAAAAAATATCTTTCTCATATCTGACAAATGAACCTGTGTTTCATCATAAGTTGGAAGCACTTCTTTCATGTAATTACGGATTTCATTGTCTGGCGATGAAGCATCTATACATTTTGCTCCATTTTCTTTTTGATAAATATTTTGAAATACCTTTGGCAATTCTACTTCCTTATCATGAGTATAAATACTTATATTTGCCAATACACTTATTTTGTTATGAGAAAAAACAGGAAAGCGCTTATTATCTACAATATCTTCTACAATAGCCCCACCCTTTGTTTGAGTTATTAACTTAAACAGTCCTTTTTTACCGGTAATAAATAAAATGTTGCTTAAATCCATATCTAATTTGTTTTTCGTTAAAAAATTTCAGTTAGCAAAAGTACAATTTTTTCTCAAAACAGCAACAAATTATACTAATAAAAGTTTTGTTATTTTTGCAATTAAAGTTATGGAAAAGAATATCATTGAAATAAAAAATAAAAGAGCTTCCTTTGAATATTTTTTTGTACAAACATTTATAGCCGGGATTGTATTAAGAGGTACAGAAATAAAATCTGTTAGAGAAGGTAAGGTTAATCTTTCTGACGCTTATTGCTTGTTTGAAAAAAATGAACTCTGGGTTAATGAAATGCACATTTCGGAATATCGTTTTGGTTCTTATTATAATCATGAAGTAAAGCGAACAAGAAAACTTTTACTCAATAAGAATGAATTGCGAAAGTTAAAAATAAAAAGTCAGGAAAAAGGATATACAATCATACCTGTATTATTATACATTGACAGCAGAGGATTTGCTAAATTAGAAATCGCATTGGCAAAAGGAAAACATGCTTACGATAAACGAGAAACCATAAAACAAAAAGATACTAAAAGAGAATTAGATAGATTAATGAAATATTAAGATTATAAAAAACCTAATCTGTTGAGTATTTCCTGTTCTACTTTATCGCTATACTTAATAGAATGTTTAACCCATTTTATTAAAGTATCAATTTTATCTTCTTCATTAATTTGCCATTTTACCGAAGATTTTCTAAGTCTGTCCGTAAGTTGATACATAGTTATGGCAGCAGATACTGATATGTTAAAGCTTTCTGTAAATCCATACATGGGAATCTTCATAAAAATATCTGCTTCCTCTATTGCAATATCTGATAATCCTTTTAATTCATTGCCAAAAACCACTGCTAATTTATGAGAAACATCTATATCATCAAGCATAACATTATTTGAATTGGGTAATGTAGCAACAATTTTATAACCTTTAGATTTAAGGCTTTGAAGACATTGTTTGGTGTTATTAGCTTCTTTATTATAACGATACAAATCTATCCATTTGGAAGAACCAAGTGCTACATCGGGATTTATTTCATATTTGTTGTCATTTTCTATCACGTGAACATCCTGTAAGCCTAAACAATCAGCTGTTCTTAATACTGCACTTGCATTTTGAGACTGATAAATGTTCTCTATCACAAGTGTAATGTGTCTTGTTCTCTGTTCTATTATTTTATCAAACAACTTCGTTCTGTTCTCTGTACAAAGTTTGCTTAACTCATTATAATATATTTTCTTTTGATACGAAGTTAAATTTTTAAATGTTTTCATAGTTCTAAAACAAAAAAGACCATTTTTCCATATAGAAAACAGCCTTTTTTGTCAATTAAAAAACATAAGTTAATATGTCTAATGTCTTACAATCATTTTCTTTGTAGAAATCATCGTTTCTCCACACACAATAGAACAAAAATAAATACCCTGTGATAAATGTTCAATATTGATATTCACTTTTCCACTTTGATTTCCGTTAATTTTAATATTTCTTACTTCTTTTCCTAACATATTTTTTATAATAATGGAAGAATTAGAACATTCTGTTGGTAAAGTATATGCAACACTCGCAATAGATTTTGCAGGATTTGGATATATGTTTAAATCTGCTTTATGGCTAATTTGTTTAACATCTGCAAGTCCCGTTTCTCCAATATAATAAACCTTAAACGTTTGAAGAATTGACAAATCATCAGCATTTAGAAGATTTATTTTTATTATTGTAGGAGTATAATCATCATAAATATATACCAAATCAAATAGGGTATTACTATCAGGATCTACTGTTTGATTATTAAAAACCGGAGTAATTGTATCTGATACACAGTTACCACCAAAACACATTTGAACAGTTGCACCATTTGATATATGCAAAACTTCCATTTGCATTCTTAAATTAACAGGTTGATTTGTAATGTTAGTAAAATACATATAATTTGTCTGGGTAAATTCATCATCTTCCGTAAGAACATATATAGTACTGTCATTTATTGTATCTCCCGTATCAATTCTTGTAATGATGAATGGATTTTGAGCCTTTAATCCTAATCCAAAGGATATAACTGCTATAATAAGAATTATTTTTTTCATAGACTTTTACGTTTTCTTTGTTATTTGTGAGTGCAAAGTTATACATTTTATTTTAATTAGCAAAAATTTATTTGTTTTTTTATCCTTACAGATAAACAAATACTTTATTTACTTAACAATTACACAATATTAATACTTTACGAACAAACAAAAAATCTTTGTTTTTATTTAGAAAATTGCTGTTTTTTTATCTCAAAATAGCGATTTGACAGTTAAAATCAACATTTTTTCTTACTTTTGTTTTAGTAATTAAAAAAATTTCTGTTCGCTTCAATTATTTGAATAAAAAATAAAATACAAAATAATGAAATTTTCAACCGAAGTTAATGTAGAAAAATCATGTAAAAATATAAACCATCAAACAAAAATTATGCTTCTTGGTTCATGTTTTTCTCAAAATATAGGAGAAAAATTGAATATCGGTGGTTTTAAAACAATGATAAATCCTTTTGGAACTGTATATAATCCTTTTTCTATTAGTGAAATATTAGACTACATTTCACAAACCAATCATTTTACAGAAAAAGATATTATTCAAAATGGGGATGTTTTCAAACTTTTAACATGTCATGGGGATATTTTTGGTTATTCAAGTAATGAAGTTTTAAGCCTTGCTCAAAAAAAACAACAGGAAGCTTCACAATTTTTAACAGATAATTCATTATTAATTCTTACACTTGGCACAGCTTGGACTTACACTTATGTACCACAAAACAGAATAATGGCTAATTGTCATAAAATTGATACAAAACTTATAAGCAGGAAAATGTTATCTGTTTCAGATATAGTTGAAATATTTTCAAAGAGTTTGGAAACATTTAAACACAAATTTAATTGTGATGTTATTATAACCATAAGTCCTGTACGTCATTGGCGAGAAGGATATAGAGATAATTTATTAAGTAAATCTGTTTTACATCTTGCCGTAAATGAACTTTGCAAATATGGTATGGAATATTTTCCTGCTTATGAAATAATGTTTGATGAATTAAGAGATTACCGATTTTATGCTGACGACCTTTTGCATCCAAACAATTTAGCAGTAAATATTATGTGGGAAAAGTTTTCAAATACATATTTTGATATAAATACTAAAGAGTTGTCTTTGAAATTTGAAAAACTTTATTCTATGAAAAATCACAAACCATTGTATCCTAAATCACAAGAATACCTTAAACATTTAAAAAAAATAGAAAGTTTAGAAAAAGATCTTTCGTTACTTGTTCAATAACTATAATGCATAAAAAAGGCGACATTGTAGTCGCCTATGCAAAATTCAATACAAAAATTAAATACAGTGATTAATCTTTTGTTTCTGTATCTTCTGCAGGTATTGCAGATTTTTTAGATTGTTTTTTGGGTTTTGTTTCCTCAGTCTTTTCTATTTCCTCTTTTAAAGAAACTAATTCTTCTATGTCGCCAAAAGTTGTTCTGTCTATTGAATCATTAATTTTTTTAACTGCGGAAAAATTATCCAAATTTTTATTGTCTTTTTCTTCCTCTTTTTTCCATGTCTTGGTATGAGAAAGGATTATCTTTTTACCTTCTTTAGAAAATTCTTTAACAACAAAATCTAATTGTTCATCAACTTTAGCTCTTGTCTTATCTTCTTTTTGTAATTGAGTTTTAGGACAAATTCCTTCTACACCATAAGGTAATGCTATGATTGCTCCACCTTTATCCTGTATAGAAACAATAGTTCCTTTATGAACAGAACCAACAAGGAAGATACTTTCAAAAACATCCCACGGATTATCTTCAAGTTGTTTATGTCCAAGACTTAACTTGTGCAGTTCAGCATTAACTTCTAAAACAATAACATCAAGTTTTTCTCCAACTTTAGTAAATTCTGCCGGATGTTTAATCTTTTTAGACCATGATAAATCGGATATATGTATTAAACCGTCAATACCTTCTTCTAACTCAACAAAAATTCCGAAGTTAGTAAAGTTACGAACAATAGCCGTGTGTTTGCTTCCAACAGGATATTTTTCTGCAATGTTAATCCAAGGATCTGGCATAAGCTGTTTGATACCTAAACTCATTTTACGTTCTTCTCTGTCAAGGGTAAGAATTACAGCATCAACTTCATCTCCTACTTTCAAAAAGTCGTGTGCTGTACGTAAATGTTGACTCCAAGACATTTCTGTAACATGAATTAAACCTTCAACTCCCGGTATAATCTCAATAAACGCACCATAATCTGCAACAACTACCACTTTTCCATTAACCTTATCACCCGGTTTCAAATCAGGATCAAGCGATTCCCAAGGATGAGGCGTAAGTTGCTTCAAACCTAAAGCAATACGTTTTTTTCCTTCATCAAAATCAAGAATAACTACTTTTATTTTTTCATCTAAATGAACTACTTCATCAGGATGATTAACTCTTCCCCACGAAATATCTGTTATATGAATTAAACCGTCAATTCCTCCCAAATCTACAAAGACTCCATAAGAAGTAATATTTTTAACAATTCCTTCAAGTACTTGCCCTTTTTCTAATCCAGCCATAATTTCTGCTCGTTGAGCTTCTATTTCATCTTCAATTAACGCTTTGTGAGATACTACAAGATTTTTGTATTCGTGATTTACCTTAACAATCTTAAACTCCATGATTTTATCAACGTAAATATCATAATCTCTAATTGGCTTTACGTCTATCTGACTGCCGGGTAAAAATGCTTCAATTCCATAAACATCAACAATAAGTCCGCCTTTCGTACGACTTTTAACCAAACCATTGATTATTTCACCTTTTTCATAACTTTCAACAGCTTTTTCCCAAGATTTAAGAAAACGTGCTGTTTTATGAGATAAAATAAGTTGTCCATTAGAATCTTCCTGATTTTCTACGTAAACCTCTACTTTGTCTCCAACTTTTAAATCAGGATTGTAACGGAATTCTGCCAAAGGAATAATTCCATCAGATTTAAATCCTATGTTAACAACTACTTCACGGTCGTTTTTTGCAACAACTACTCCTTCTACTACATCAGAATTGTTAAATACGCTAAAGGATTTGTCGTATGCTTCTTCCATTTCTGTTTTTTCTTCCTGTGATTTCACAGAAGTTTTTCCTAAAGATGACCAGTCAAAATCTTCTAAAGGATGAATTTCTTTTAATTCTTTCATTATTAAGAATTTTTAATTGTGATTGCTTACTCAATCGGGTTAAACATCAATTATTTAATGAGCTTTATATTTGTCAAGTAAGTAACAAAAAGCCATTAAAAGAGCCTGCAAAGGTAAAATAAATTTTTTAAATAACAATAAAAAGTTAAAAAATTTAACCGTATTCCAAACAAAATATCAAAAAAATAAAAAACAATTTCAATATTTTTCTTCCTAATTTTTTAGCAAAAAGCCCGACAGATTAAATTTCTATCGGGCTTTCTTGTTTTAGCAAGTCTTTTATTTTGTCTCTTGCTTACTTGCACAAAGGATTTAATTTGAACTGGAAGCCAAACGGAAGCCTACTCGGGTGTGGCGAGCTTCGGGCTCAGCGTAGTCACGGCGAGCCACAAGACAGTTAGACGAATCGTTGCCAAAATA
>JAISUE010000054.1 GCA_031272245.1 Bacteroidales bacterium | reverse complement strand
CGCTGCATACCGTGAAAAATGCGCAGGCAAGTACCGCCGTAAAACGCCGCACGGTCGAAAAAGCCCGCCTTGTACAAGCCTGCAAGCGCGATTTGCTGCATTACCTCGTGAGTGGCATTTGTGCGCTCGTCTTTTGTTCGCATTGAATAGCGGGAGAACATATTTTGGAAAATTTGATTGAGCATAATGTTGAAATTTGATTTTGAATGATTTATTTAATGTCCTTATTCTTCCATTTTTCAAATGCCCCGATAACAAAAAAAACTGTACAAAAAATACCCAATAATGCTTGAATACTTACCAAAAATCTTATATAAGTTGTATTGGGCAAAATATCTCCATAGCCAATGGTCGTTTGCGTTATAATACTAAAATACAAGAAATCAAAATAGTGCCATTCCACTATATTGTTCATTTGTTTACTATTTAAGGAATCAATTTCTGCATCTATCTTTTTTTTATCAATGGCTATCATATTTTTAATTACTACCGAAGAATCATATGGATATGAGAAAATTTTATATTCTACATCACGGTTTAGAACATTTGGACTATCACAAAATGCTATATTGTGTGGAGGTGCAATATTATGAATTTCAAAATCAATAAATTGACCAATGTCATTGCGATATCTAAACACTTTGTAACCTTGTGTTCGTGCAAAAAACAAATCTGGCATTTCAAATGTGATTTTGTTTTCAGAAATTTTGTAGTCAATGGAATCATATAGCATAGAAATTTTTTCCAATGTATAAATTTTAATGCTGTCTTGTTGTTTTTTATCTTCTAATTTTGTTTGATAAATATCTTTTGCAAAAACAAATGAATTGTTGTTCGAATTATATGTTCTATAATATAAATAAGAAAATATAATAATGCCACAAATATACAAAATCAGTGCAGTACGAGGTCTATGTTCATTCATTTTGTTCCATAATCTTTTTCTAAACCTTAAAGTTTGTTTTTGTTCAACAAAGTGATATGTTTGTTTTTTATTACTTGGATATGAAGCAAATACAGTTTCTTTAATGTTATTTTCTATTGAATTATTATTTTGCATATTATTTTTAATTATATTGATTTATTAATTTCAACAACAACCCCAATTCCACCTTCTTCTTTCCCGCCTCCGCGCACTGCCGCACAATTTCCGTATCCCACCGCTCTACTGCCGAGAAATCGAGCCGCAAATCTTCTTCGAGATAGGTTTGCATGGCACGGACGGATTGCAGCCTTAGGCGGGGCGTGGCAAGAATCAGGTCGCACAGCGCCTTTTCGGGCGTGGCAATCAGAAAAGCGTACTCGTTGTTTACAATTTCCTGACGGACGCCAAGCGGGTAGTAGTTTTCAGGAACTTTGATATACTCAAAATGTCCAAGCGGCGTGTCGTACTGCTTGCGCAACTTCATACAGACCGAGCGCACAGTGTAAACCCTTTCGGGTATCAAGCCGTAATACGCAAGCGCCGATTCGAGCGAAACATAAGACGGATGGTACAGATGGTTCGCCACAAGTTCGCGCGAGATTTCCCTGCGGCTGATTTTTGGAGAAACCACATACAAGCCCTTCCTCAAACGGACGATGTCGCCACACCGTACCATCGCCGCCGCCTTGTCGTAGGGCGACTGATAGCCGTGCAGCATCTCTTCCAAAGCCGCGTAGGTAAAGGGTATGTTACCAAACCTCTCTAAATCAAGCATATTCTTTTCGTTTTAATTTCGGCTGCAAATATAGTAATTTTTTTGTATATACTCGAAAAATATTCGAGAAACTGTACAAATTTTACTGTCCTATCTTTTTTCTACTAAAGATCTGATTATACTTTTTTTGTATGTTTTACAAAGGTACACTTTTTTTTTGATACAAAAAATTAATTTTGCGAAAAAAAAGTTGCAATTATTTTTATATTTTGTTGATTGGCAAGGAGAAAATTTTTTTTAAGTGTTTTTGTCTGAACCACTGATTTTCATAAGATTTATAAGAGTAGCAGGATTATAAAATTGTCTGAACCACTGATTTTTGCAAGATTTATAAGATTAACAAGATTTTAAATAATTACAAAAATCACGCAAATCATTCAAAATCAAAGTTCAGACAAGGGGGCAAAAATGCAAAAAAAATCTCTACACTCTCCACTCTGAAAAAAACGGCAGGCTGCTGTTTCTACATTTTTTTATTTTCTGCCAAAATCGGCGGGAATTTCGCCCCATGCTTTGGTTTCCCATTTTAGAATAGGGTTGTTGTAAGGAGTGGTTTTAAGCCATTTTTCGGCTCTTTGGATGAGGTCAAAAATTACTTTATTTTGAGATGTTGGCACTAAATTTGTGCGTGCTTTTTTTGCTTTAATCCACAACATGGCATTAACGCTGTCCGAATAAATAGGTAATTTGTTCCAACAATGTTGCTTACACAATGCTAACGCATGCACAATGGCTAAAAATTCCATCACATTATTGGTACCTTCCATAAAAGGTCCGCATCTGAAAATTACTACTCCTGTTTGCGTATTAACTCCCTGATATTCAGCCTTTTTAGTAGAACTGCTAAAAGCACCATCTACTGCTATGCTGGGGATGATCGGTTTTCCGTACAATGTGTCGAAAATGGGTTGCATCGGGGACTCTTTTTTGCCCAAATGAGCCTCTGCACCCTCTTCAAATGCCTGCTGTGCCTGCGATAATGTAGGGAAAGATTTGTATTTGGCATTAGTAAAACCTTTGATTTGTCGCTCACAATCTGCCCAACTTTTAAAAATACCGCTTTGATGTCCTTGCCAAACTACGTAAAATTTGCTTTTTTGTTTCATATATTCTTGAAAATCAATAATTTATTATCTCCAACCGTTTCTATTGATGCCTTATAAGGTCTTAAATCGGGGGCTTTTAAACCACTCCCAAAGCATTTATTGCCCTCAATTACACGCATTTCATCCCACAAATCAGTCTCCAAAAAAAGTTTCAAAACAGCATTACCTCCTTCTACCAAAAGGGAGGTAATTTTAAGTTGATATAATTTATTAACTACTTGATTAACAATATTTTCCTGTTGATTTAAAGTGTAAAAATAAGTGTTTTTTACTTGCTTTTCTTCGCCAAAATGAAACACTATGGCAGTTTGGTTATTGTCAAAAAAACGGTACTTTTGCAAAGACATATTTGAAAGTGTATTTTTTGTATCTATCGTAATTCGGATAGGATTTTTGAGGTTGCCGTATCGAGCAGTTAAAGCAGGGTTATCATTTTGTAAAGTATTCATTCCCACCATAATAGCACTCTCTTCCGCCCGCCATTGATGCACACGAATTTTCATTTCTTCATTGCTAATCCAATAATTTTGTCGCAGGGCTGTATGGGGCAAATTGATGTCCATAAATCCGTCTATTGTTTGCGCCCATTTGAGAATAATGTAAGGTCGTTCTTGCTCCCAAAAGGTGAAAAAACGTTGATTGATAGACCTTGCCTCATTCGCCAGAATGCCTGTAATTACTTCTATTCCAGCATTTTGTAACTTTTTAAATCCCTCTCCATTCACTTTTGGATTGCTATCCGAAAGTGCCGCCACTACTTTGGGAATTTGAGATTCGATGATCAAATCTGCACAAGGCGGTGTTTGTCCATGATGAGAGCAAGGTTCGAGGGTAACGTACAAAGTGCTGTTTTTGAGTTGAGTTTTATCTATAACTGCCTCAATTGCAGCCACTTCTGCATGCTTTTGACCATATTTTGCATGGTAACCTTCCCCAATAATTTTTCCCTGCGACACAATGACGGCGCCCACTTTCGGATTAGGTGCCACAAAACCGCCACCTTTTTGTGCCAATTCTAAGGCTCTTTTGATGTATTTTTTATGCTCTTCCATGCTCAAATCAGAAAATTAAAAATACATTTATGCAAAAAATATGTAACAAACAGAATATCAACAATATACTAAATTTGTTTCCGAATTTGTTTAAAATCACCAATGGCTTTCCAACCGATTTTTATTATTCTCTTGATATTGATAGAATTAGTTCCTTTTTGTCGCGGTTTGAAAGTAACAGGTGTCCAAAAAATATTTTCTTTCCTTTTGACGGCAATGGTAGAAATAATTACATTGGAAAGAAAAAAATCTTTCGGTATAACTTTCAGATATTCAGCGAGATGTTCTCTTTTCATCAAACGAAAAGGAGTGTTAGCGTCTTTCACTTTTACGCCGAAAATACAGCGGACTATCCATTTGAGTACTTTTGTTACAATAATGCGAGAAAAACCGTCTTGTCTATGGCTGCGATAGCCAATCAGGTAGTCATAATTTATTTTTTCATTCCACAGTGTCCAAAATTCATTGGGGATGGTTTGTCCGTCCGAGTCTGTTTGAAAAATGTAATCTGCCCCCTTTTCAATAGCGTAACGATAGGCGTATAAACAAGTTGAGCCATGCCCTGAATTGCTTTTTGTCTCCGCTTTAAAAAACGGATATTTTTGTTCTAATTCTTGCATTTTGGCAAAAGTTTGGTCTTTACTGCCGTCGTCAAAAATAACCAACCGACTTTCTTGCCCTATTTGTTCAACAATCGGATGCCATTGAGATACAACATCTTCTATATTTTCCTGCTCATTATAGGCAGGCATTACTATGTATAATTTATTACTCATTTTTTTGCGTATTTTATAGTTTTACGTACTTATTATTAACTGTAATTTATAAAAATTATTGTTTTTTCTCCGATAAAAAAATGTCTGAACCATGATTTTCATAAGATTTTTATGATTGTAAAGACGTTGCGTGCAACGTCTCTATATTTTCACTCAATTTTTCATGTAGAGACGTGGCGTGCCACGTCTTTTTTGAAATATAAATATTTTATTATCAATATTTTATAATGGAGACGTGGCACGCCACGTCTCTACATACATATATACATAATATAATACGATTAACAGGCTAGGGATGGTGGGGCAAGAGGCGAACGTGTGATAGAAATCACATCAATCATACGAAAATCAAAGTTCAGACAAAAAATTATTTTTTAATTTTTAATTCAAAAAATTGTGTATCTTTGCAAATAGTTTTAAGTTGTATTTATCATTAACGAATTATAAAAAAATATAAAACATGGCAAATCAAGATTTTTTTAGAAGAAATACCGGAGACAACCGGACTGCACAGATTGCAACACAAACCATGGAGAAGAGACCAAGGAAAAATAACGGGAAAACCGAAGTGCCACAGAGTAGGAGAAACAATTTAAAAATTCAATTAAAAATGAGAAAAATTATGATGGTAGCGGTTCTTGCAATCGCAATATTTGCAACCTTTAATGCAATCGGACAAAGTGTCGGAAACACATTTTCTGTTAGTGGAGTTACCTACAAAATTACAAGTCTTTCGCCTAATGAGGTACAACTTGGTAGTGGTAACTATAATACTGATGCTTTTACAACTAATCCCACAGGAAGTTACACAATTTTAGATTCCATAATAGGCGGGACAAATAATTTAACCTATTATGTTACGTCAATAGGAAATTATGCTTTTTTTATTTGCAGCGGATTAACATCAGTAACTATTCCTAATTCCGTTACGTCAATAGGACAATCTGCTTTTTATTCTTGCAGCGGCTTAACCTCGGTAACTATTCCTAATTCCGTTACGTCAATAGGACAATCTGCTTTTAGGGATTGCAGCATCTTAACATCGGCAACTATTGGTAATTCCGTTACGTCAATAGGGGAATCTGCTTTTAGGGATTGCAGTGGCTTAACAGGAACATTAAACATTCCTAATTCTGTTACGTCAATAGGAATTGCTGCTTTTTCTAATTGCAGCGGATTAACATCATTAACTATTGGTCATTCTGTTATGTCAATAGGAACTAGTGCTTTTTGGGGTTGCAGCGGTTTAACATCGGTAACTATTGGTAATTCTGTTACGTCAATAGATACTGCTGCTTTTTATGGTTGCAGCGGCTTAACTTCGGTAACAATTCCAAATTCCGTTACGTCAATAGGGATTGAGACTTTTTGTGGTTGTAGCGGTTTAACTTCGGTAACTATTGGTAATTCGGTTACGTCAATAGGCGGTGGTGCTTTTTTTGGTTGCAGCGGAATAGATACTATTGTTTCCAATGCAACAACTCCACCAACTATTTCTTCAAATACATTTTATCAAGTATCGACAAACATTCCTGTTATTATCCCTTGCGGAACATACACGGCTTATCACTCTGCTCCATACTGGAGTAATTTTACCAACTTCATTTCAAATGGCAATGTAGATACTACTTCTTACAATGCGTCAATATGTAATCGTCCGACCGATACTTATACGGATGCTAATTTCACTACACCTTTGCATAATCCCGGAACGTATTATGCTTATTTGACTAATGCCGACGGTTGCGACAGCGTAATCTGCCTGCATCTGTCATTTTATCCGCAAGTACCTGTTACCAACTATTCCAAAACAATCTGCAGAAATGCAAGTTATACGGATGATAACTTTACCAATCCGTTAGTGAATGAAGGTATTTATGAGGCTACCCTGCAAAATGTTAATGGTTGTGATAGCGTAGTGCGGCTAACGCTTTCTATGATAGACCCGCCTGCACAGGAATTGTGTATGGTGTCCGTGGATGAAAACAATCACAATGAAGTAGTATGGAAACGGGATGACTATACAGGCGATACCAATTCCAATGATAACATTAGTAACGTTGTTTCTTATGTCATTTACAAGGAAGGCAATGTTAACGGGCAATACGATGTTGCGGCAACCATCCCTTATGACAGCCTTAATCATTGGGTAGATACGGCGAGCAATGCAAAAATACGCTCATACAGGTATAAGGTTTCGGCTATTGACACCTGCGGCAATGAGTCCGTGTTGAGTGAGCCTCACAAAACGATGCACCTTACCATAAATGCAGGTCAAAATAACAGTTGGAATTTGATTTGGGATGCTTACGAAGGAATGTCTTATCAAACATACAATATCTATCGCGGTACAAGTATGGATACAATGGAGTTGATAAATACAATACCGAGCAGCAACACTTCTTACAGTGATTTCTCTGCTCCAACCAATGGCTATGTTTATTATGTAGTGGAAATAATGCTTGACAATCCTTGCACCATAAGCAAGTCCTTAACTTCAATCCGTTCCAATATAGCGACCAACAATCCAAATGCTGTTGCTTTGAATAATATTGAAACAGCAAACCTTTCAATTTATCCAAACCCAGCCCATAAGGAAATAAACATTACTTGCGGCGAGAAGATAAACAGCATAGAAGTTGTTGATTTGCTCGGCAAAGTAGTTTATCAAGGCAAAGAAACAACGATAGATGTTTCTGCTTTTGCAAAAGGCAATTACTTCGTAAGAGTGCAGACAGACAAAGGCACAATAACGAAGAAAGTTGTAGTGGAATAATCTTAACGCAAACTAAAATTAAAAACAAGCCCGATAGAAATTTAATCTGTCGGGCTTTTTGATTGTATCAATGAACAATTATAGTATTTTGTCCATCACGTCAAATTTAAAATTTATTCCTCTTTTTCAGAATCTTCTCCTAACTCCATTTTGCGAATAAAATTCCTTTTCTCAATAGCACTTGCAGTTCTGTATTGAAACCGTTTATTGCCACTTGTAAACTCCTTATCACCTCGCGGAGTTTCGTTGATAATTGTATTAAAATCATCGTAAGACGAAAGAACACTCATTATAGACCCATTATAAGAAATAAAATACCAATGGTCCGTATTTGCTTCCAAATATATTTTCAGTTCACAGCCATGAGTTCCCTTTGTAAGCTGTATTCTTGCACGAATTTTCTTGTTGATTTGATATTTTCCAACAATAGCAAGTTCAACATCTCCCTGTGATATATAAGAACGATAAACAGGATCCCATTTTAACCTTACATCACTAAAATAAAGATTGTAATCCATTCCCTTAGGAATTGTTTTCCATTCACCTGTGATGAGCATATCTTCGTATAATTCCGTACCTTTTACATAACCAAATTGATGAATAATCTGTTCCCTGTAGAGTGAGGTTTCAAGTTCAACAGGTGAGAGATTCATATCCTCATAAAGTTCTACACCCATGAAGTCTAACGCCTGTTGCGAAAATGGAAATTTTAACCCGATTGAAGTTCTAATATCGGCTGACGGCATACCATCCTGACTATTTTTAACTGTAATTGTGCCATAATTTTGCATTTTTACAATCCCACTGTTATCAAATCCCAAACCGATTTCTCCCTTACCTTTTGCCGCACAGGTACGTTTATTTAATGCAAGAAAATCTCCTTCACTGTCAAAATCTTCAAGTTTATCCTGTGTGGCAATACGATAATCGTTAGAAACTTTATCATAAGTTAAAAAGCCCTGAGCTTTCAATATCACATTATCTGCCTCTTTGTCTGATGCAATAAATGCAATTTTAGGTGTTAAATTAGCTTTATCAAAAAGAATAGACGCAGTCAGTCTGTCTCCATTTACGTCAATAGGAGCTTCAGGTATTGGAATATAAATAGCATCAGGATTGAAATGGGCTTTGAATTTTAACCACCCGTTATTACTGCACTGGTGAGTTAATTGCACTCCTCCGTCAAAAAAGTAATTACTGTCTTCGGCTGTTACACTCATTGTTCCATAAAATTTAAATGCGGAACTTAAATTCAAAGGCTTTTCCTTACTTATTGAACCTTCAGCTTTTGTTATACCTGACGCAGGATTTACTTTTGCCATAAATACAGGATGCCTTTTACCTTCTTCATCAACATAATCAATATAGCCATTTGCAGAATAAAGTGCTGCCGAAGCGATATGCACACGTGAATTGTAGAACAAATGATATTGAGTTTCAACATTTGCAAGTATTTCCGCTTGTTCTATTGTATCCATTTGTGCGCCCGGTCTAATAATTACAGTATAATTATTTGGACGAATCGCAGCATCTGCAGATTTTATGAGAAAAACATCTGTTGCTACAAGTTTAGATGCCGATAAATCCAAGGTTGCTTTCACTGCATTAAATGTTAATCCCTTTTGAGAAGGGTGTATTGAAGTAAAAGTTGCACCAGGCTGGTCACTTAAAATAGTTGCTCTCATATCGTTTGATGCCATATTTCCTGCGGATGTTGAAAGAGAGTTGAGAACAGAAAGAAGTTTTTTATCCAAATCCCAGTCAAATCTGTCAATTTCACATTCATATTGCAGATAAGGGAATTCCTGTGTGGCTAAACCATCATTGGAAATAAATGATCCTTTTTTTGTTTTAAAATCAACATTAGCTTTTACATTATCAGCAATAAAAGCATCCGTTCCCAAATCAAAAGCCTTAATAACTAATTTAGCGGTATCTGAACTGTAAGATATTGTTTTAAAATAGGTATTATTTGACGTTACAAGCATTTGTCCTGATGTTGTTGTCCCATTTCCAAACAATCCTTCAGGTTTTACTGTCAAAGATCCTTTATGTAATGCTTCTCCATCAAACATATAAAACTCTTCTGCAGATTGTTTAACAACCATAAAGTCTTGTTTTGGCTGCCATTTTGCATCAGTTTTTGTTACACTTACATTTGGAAAAGAAACATTTTTTGCTACAATGAATTTTTCTGTTACAAACATTGCACTATCCGGATGAAATATAAACTTTTTTGAAGTTGAACGTGAAGAAATATAATCTAACTTACCTGTGCCAAGCAATCCATTCATACTTAAATCCAAACTTTCATAATATTGACCTTTACCACCATAAGCAGGAGTTCCTGTTTGTGAAGTTTGAGTAATAAAACCTAAAGAATAATCTCTCATTATGCGTAAAGGTTCGTGAATATCTTCAAAAATGCCTGCAGAAACAAGAAAACCTGTGAATTTTATACTGTCTGTTTTAAAAGTAAACAAATTTTTTATTTTGAATGGATCTAATTTGTAATAGAAATTTTCTCTATTATATACACCTTTCTGTATTTTTGGATTATCATAATAAACATAAGATGGCTCCAAAGAAGATAAAATAGGATAATCTCTTAATTTTTTCAAACTGCTTTTATTATCCGGAGCATCTATAAGTAATTCACATTTTAATTTTTGCAAAGGAGTTTGTATTGCAATAAACTTTGTACTGTCTTCAAACAGCGGCACATAAAATTTCATAGAATCTATTGTCGGCAGATTTAATGCAAAGTTATCATAAGAGAATTTACAACCATTACCTGCCATAACAAAACGTCCAGCAATAACCCTTCCATTAAAATCAATATTTCTGTTTTTTGTTATTATTATATCTCCATTATAAGGAGTAACAACTATATTATGCGTATCACTCAAAGAAAAACTTTCTACCCCATGAACCCAAAGAGTCATATCCAAAATGTTCAACATTGCATTTGATTCATTATTTGTTCGTGAAGTAATTTTTATTGCATCCGAATCTATTTTCTTTTCATTTGCAGCAACAAAATCATATAGTTTCTGTTTTACAATAGCTGTTTTATGATAATTTTCATAAATTATAAAACCATTCAACGCAAGATTTATCAACATTATCTCTGCTTGCACAGGGTCTAAACGCAAAAAATGAGAAAATTCATCAACAGTAAATGTTCTGTCATTTACTTTTTCTGTGAATTGCTTAACGCGATAAAGCGGACTTACCTCATCTATTTTTTGCACATCTGTCCATTTTGCCGCTGAATAATAGTTGTTACTTTCTATAACTGCATAACTATTCTTTGCCAAACCTTTTGCCGGTGCAAATTCCATTTTATAATCATTAAGATTTATGAAAACCCCTTCTGCATAAATATCTACTTGATGATAAGAAGAAATCCATGGAGATGCAGAAATACCCTCTTTATTATCTGTACAAAACAATTCATTTGTACTTTTATTATAAGACATTTTTGTTCCCGGATGATAAACAGAATCATTATTGATGTAAAAAGTTATTTGACAATCTGTTGTTATAATTCCATTTTGACTAAATGGATGAACAAGAGCTTTTGCTACTGCAAACTTCTTTCCTTCTTTAAAAAATACTAATTGAGCAGGTTCAACATTGCTGCCCGTTCCCAAAAATTTGCCACCTTGCTGTGTAAAACCGCCAACATAATTCACATTAGGAAACACATTCTTAATTATTTCTTCATGTTTATAAGAATAAAATCTTGGATAAGTAGCATTTCCTGCTTTATCTCCACAAATATCTTCAAAACGTCCAAAAAGTTTATGAGTAAAATATTCTTTATTTGTGAAACTGACGCTGTCTGCGGTAAAACCGGATTTAGTCAAATCAATAGTATAATTTTGTAATTCAACAAATACATCACTTGATTTTAACCCAGCCTTTTCCCATGTAACATTCCCGTTTTTGCCTTCAAAAATATTTTCCATTATAAAAAATGTACCTGTAGTGTTATGAATAGTATTACTTTCTTTTGAAGAAGAATAGGTGATATTTATGTTGTTTCTAAACATGATTATCACTCCTCTTGCATCATCACTGCGAAATGTAATTTCTTTTTCGCTTGTTTCCCATTTGATTGTTTTGGAAAAATAAAGGGCATTGTTATTTAGCAAATTTAGAGTACTTAAAACAGCAGAATTGAAACTTTTTATAGTGATGGATTTATTTGAAATGTACTTTTGAAAACCCTTTAACCACTGATTATAACTATCCAAACTTTGATTTGAATGAGCAAATGCTATTTGACATTTTATAAATTCTAAAAAACCACTTCTTGCTCTTACGTTTCTTTCATACATTATTTTGGATAACAAGGCTATATCTCGTTGTACAATAGAATTGGAATTAGACCAAACACTGTCATATTGTTTTAGAAGCTGCTGCCAAATTTTCTGTTCATCTTTTTTCATATTTGCGTCAGAGGAATAAAGTTCTTCCAATTCGCTTATAAAATTCTCCGTAGAGCCTGAAAAACCTGCAAAACGCTGAGCTTGTGTATTAACACTCGCCAAAATAATCATTACATAAAAGTAAAATTTAAAAACATTTATTTTCATATCGTTTAAGAATTACGCCATTTTTATTATTTAATCTGCAAAAATACAGAAAATTTAGTGTAAAAGACAGAATAAGAGTAATAAGAGTTTCAACATCTTCTAACAACAAAAACAAAATAAAAAGTGGATTATCATACAAATTTTAAATAAGAAAACAAAAGATGACAATTTATTATGTTAAAATTAGTTTATCGTTCTATGTTTGTTTTATTAAATAATAAGTATCCAAAATTGACTGAGAAAATAAAAGGACTAATGTCTTTATCATTTCTTTGATGAAACGAAGCCACAACACTCAATGGTCCAAAAGGAGTTTTGATAACCAACGAAGCATTAGCTATTAAATAAATCTTATCTAACGCTTTTTCATAAAGAGGCTGTTCGTTTGGCAGTTCTTTCAGGCTGCTTATTGGCAAAAAAGCATAACCCGAAAATCGTAATGAAAGACCTGTATTTAGCAAATAATCAAGTTTTAAAACATTTTCTGTACCAATAGCTATATATTGATTAGCCCTGTATTCTGGATAAAAAGCACAAAGTGTTTCACTTGTTGGAGTAAAATTGCCTGTCTGTAAAAGAGATGATGTTACATTGATAAAAGGTTGTTGAAACGAATAAAAGAAATCAAGATAAATACCTAAAGAATAATATTTACCCATTGGGAAAAATGATTTATGTTTCATAAAAAATTGAACCCATTCACGTTGCTGTTTGAATATAGTTGTTACAACATCGGAAGTTAAAGACGGAAAATAATGTTCATTGCCATAAATATATTGTATTTTGACTTTGTTATAATTTCCAACAGTTGGAAATTGTATATCGTCAAGACTGTAATAATGATAAGTTATACCTACATCAAGGTTATGAAAAATGGTGAAATCTTTTTTTTCTCCAAGTGTAATATATTCATTTTTGTAATATCCGTCAGTTGTTTTACCATAACCTACATTTGCCATAACTTTTGCCTTTAATGAAACGGGCAATCCTAATCTTAATTGTACGTTACTCTCTTCCTGTTCCAAATAATTAGTTGGAGAATATTGAAAAAAGAAGTCTTTTAGTTTATAAAAATTCCATTTGTTTATATTATATTCAATTTCTGAAAATAGTTTACTACGTACAGGTAAATCTATTCTTGTGCCAAACATAAAAGAAGAATAAAATCGTCCAATAAAAGCATTAGTTTTAAATAATAAAGATGTATGGCTTAACATATTATAATCTAAACCCACAAATAAATAATTACTTGGATTGGAGGAAAGATAGCCTCCTGCTTTTGCTGTCAAGGCTTGTTTTGTAGTAAGGTTTAAATTTAGAATGTTAATAGAATCATTATGAGTAATAGAAGAATGAATAGTTTTGATATTTCTGTCAGAGGAAAGGTTGAAATAGAAAATTTTAAATTTTTCAAGGTCTATTTGAGAGTTATTTTTTTTCATCATTGCAGTAAGATATAGATTTTGCTTATTATTAACCCCATTTATTTGTACTTTATTTATTTTAACGTTATCTCTTTTTTTACAAAATTGATTGCGTTTATTTGCAAGTTCTTCAGTAGTAAGACTGTCTTTTGTGAGATTTCTTATTTCTTTTATTTTTTGTAATCCTGCTTCATAACCTTTATAATAAGCATTCCGCATAGCTTCATCTGTGAAATTCATAACAGACATGTTTATAACATCCGGTTCTATCAAGACCCCTTTCCCATGCAAATTAAAATCAGGATTAGTCATCCACACATTTTGCATAATAGATATTAAATCCCCTTCTTTTGGTTTTGGCAAATGATCGGTAATTGTTACTCCTATTATTATATCCGGATTATAATTTTCCCGCATCTCTTTTGCAGGAAAATTATTATACATTCCACCATCATAAAACATTATTGAATCAATCATAACAGGGGAAAAAACAACAGGGAAAGTCATAGATGCTCTTATGCAATGACTCAAATCTCCTTTGTGAAAAGTTTTGGCTTTATGATTTGTAATATCAGATGCAACACAAAAAAAAGGCAACATAAGTGAGTCAAAATTATTGTTAGCGGCAATAGAAGAAGCATAAAAAAACTCCATAAAAGCATAATCAATAATAGTTGGACTGACTATACTTAAAGGCATACGCCATTTAAATTTTTCTTTGGTATCAAAAGATGTGAAGAGAGCTATAGGCATTTGATTTTCCTGAAAATAAAAATATAGATATTCATCTTCCATTTTTCCCATTGTAGCCAAACGAAATTCATCACTGAAAAATATCTTTTCTATCTCGTCAAGAGTATAACCCGAAGCATAAAGACCACCAACGATTGCTCCTATTGAAGTCCCGCATATATAATCTATTGGAATATTATTTTCTTCCAACGCTTTTAATACTCCTAAATGAGCCAAGCCTCTTGCACCTCCGCCACTAAGAACAAGTCCTATGCGTTCTCTTTCCTGTGAAAAAACATTTAAGGAAAGAATAAATAGCAGTATACATATTATATATTTATTATTTTTGTTCAAGTTCTGCTATTTTTTGTTCAAGTTCTGCTATTTTTCTATTTAAGTCAGGTAATCTGCTAAATAGAAAATAACTCTTCATATATTTTTTTGCATCTAATGATGGCGCACCTACAACTGTAGAAGCAGGTTGCAAATCAGAAATAACACCCGATTGAGCTCCTATTTTACTTCCATCTCCTACAGATAAATGTCCTGCAAATCCAGCTTGTCCTCCAATAAAACAGTTATTGCCAATTTTACATGAACCTGCTACTCCTACTTGTGCTGACATCGCAGTGGAAGAACCAACAATACAATTATGTCCTATTTGACACAAATTATCAATTTTTGCTCCCTTAAGAATTTTTGTTGAACCCATCGTAGAACGATCTATTGTTGTATTTGCTCCTATTTCTACATTATCTTCAATAACTACATTGCCTATTTGTTCTATTTTCTTTAAGCTACCATCCTGTAAAGGTGCAAAACCAAAACCATCAGCTCCTATTACAGATCCACAATGTAGAATACAATTATTTCCAATGACGCAATCGTGATATATTTTAACGCCTGCATTTAATATAACATTATCTCCTATCTGAACATTATCACCAATATAAACTTGCGGATAAATTTTTGTACCCTTTCCAATTTTTGCATTTGCAGAAATAACAACAAACTCACCTATATATATATCATTATCATCTGTAATGACAGCTGTTTTATCAACGAAAGAAAGAGAAGAAATACCATTGCGATTAAGTCTGTATTGATTATAAAATTCCAATAACTTTGCAAAACAAGAGTAAGCATCATCTACTCTTATCAATGTAGCTTTAACAGGTTTTTCCAATTCTAAAAATCTGTTTATTATAACAATTGATGCTTGTGTTTCATATAAATAATGATTATATTTTGGATTTGCTAAAAAAGATAAACCACCTTTTTCACCTTCTTCTATTTTGCATAATTTGCAAACTTTAGTTTGTTCGTTACCTTCTACTACCCCATTAAGCATTTGGGCTATTTGTTGAGCTGTAAATTCCATATTTTTACATATTTTAGAGAACAAAAATAATAATTTTTGTCTTATGTGATATTACTGCTATTTTTTACTATTCTGTAATTAAAATATCATAATTTTAGTGTAAAAAAATTAGAAAATAAAAACATATAATGCTATTTTTATCATTCATGTTGTTGAATGATAAAAATAATTTGAAAATTACTTTAGACATTTATTGTAGTTAAAAATATTCGTCAGATAAATCTTCATCGGTATTTGTATTTGTTTCTTTCGTATTTTCCTGTATATGAAAGTCATCTAATTTAGATTTATAGTTTGCTTTAGTATCATTTGCAAAAATTAATGACACAGCAGAGCCTATCGTAAATGAACGATATGGCGGATCAAAAGCTACAACTCTTGAATGTTCAGAATCTTTTTTACCATCATAAGTTTTTGTTCCAATGTTTAAGGAAGCAGACCATAAAGCTTGTTCGGCTTCACTCTCTGTCATTCCGAGAATTTTTGGCATATTTGTAGTGGTATTATCTTCACTTATTTCTACAACGAGATCAATAAAAGATCCACGTTTTATTTTTGCATTTGGATTTATCGGTTTTCCTTCATATTTTTGTCCTACAACTATATTAGAAATATCACCTGATTTAAATATTAAAGAACCTATTCGTAAGCCTGCAGCAACAATTTGCTGTACAGCCATTTTAACACTTTGATCTGTACAATTAGGCATTGCTATAATTTCTCCTGTATGTGAAGTTACAATGACATAGATTTTACGTCCTTTTTTTACTTTAGTTCCTGCAACAGGATCTTGTTTAAGTATGATTCCTTCAGGCTTTCCTTCCGTAAATATACTGTCTATAACTACAATATCAAACAAATCCAATTCAGGCATAGTTTTAATTTCACCAATAGAAAAATCTACAATATTTGGCAATTCATATTCTTTTCCATGTCTGGTATAAACTTTCAACAATTGAAAGATAATGATAAGTAAGAGTAGAAATACTCCTATAATTATAAAAAAATGCTTCCAGAAAAGTTTTGTTTTGAGAAATTGTCTTATTGACATTGTAATTGTATAACTTGAAAATTATCTATTCTCTACGTCCCATATAAATCATAATATAATACATCAAAGTAGCAAGTGAAGAAAGTGCCGCAATAACATAAGTATAAGCTGCTAATCGTAAAGCATGTTGTGCTTTAGTATGAGTTTCTCTTGTGGTAATATCGTGAGAATTTAACCAAGCCAAAGCTCTTTGAGAAGCATTTATTTCAACCGGTAACGTAATAAAAGAGAAAAGAGTGGTTAAAGCGAAGAGTATTATTCCAAAAAGCATAAGAGACGGAAACGCCTTTATCAATAACATTCCTGCCAACAATACCCACATAACCCAATGCGAAGCAAAAGAAACCACAGGTACTAATTTTGAACGCATCATTAGCCATGAATAAGCATGGGTGTGTTGAACAGCGTGTCCGCATTCGTGTGCGGCAACAGCAGCAGCAGCAACACTGTTTCCAAAATAAACATCTTTGGAAAGATTAACTATTTTAGTTTGAGGATTGTAATGATCGGTCAATGAACCTTCAATACTTACTACCTGAACATCGTAAATATCATTATCATGCAACATTCTTTCTGCTACATCTCTACCTGTCAACCCTCCATTTGTAGGAATTTTTGAGTATTCTTTAAATTTACTTTTTAATGAGCCGCTAATTATCCAGCTCAAAACAGCAGCTCCAATAAATATAATCCAATAAATAAGATTAGGATTTGGTTGTTCCATATTTCAATTATTTTGTTTTAATTTTTTAACACAACAAAAGTAATAAAATTAACTTAATAGTCAAAAACACTTTAACTATTAAGCCTTAATAATAATATGAAAATTTTATCTTATTAAATTAAATGTATCTGTTGCTATCACTAATTCTTCGTCTGTTGTTACTGACAAAATTTTAACTTTAGAAGATGATTTTGAAATTATTCCGTCTTTTCCCGTATATTGCTCGTTTAATGTTTTGTCAATTTCTGCACCAAGAAATTCCATACCATCACATATTGCTTCACGCTGTAACGAAGCATTCTCTCCTATTCCGCCAGTGAAAAGAATAATATCTACTCCACCCATTGCAGCAGCATAAGCACCAATATATTTTTTAACACGATATGCAAACATATCAAAAGCATAAGTTTCTCTTTCTTTTCCTTCCAGTTTTCCTGCAATAATATCACGCATATCAACAACACCTCCTGTAATAGAACCTAGTCCACATTTCTTATTTATAAAGTTATTCATATCTTTTGTTGTCATGTTTTCTTTTTCTGCAATATAAAGGAGGACACCTAAATCTAAATCTCCGCAGCGAGAACCCATTATCAAACCTTCCACAGGAGTAAATCCCATTGAAGTATCAACACTTTTTCCATTCTTTACCGCACAAACAGAAGCACCGGATCCAAGATGACAACTTATAATTTTACTGTTATTAATATCCATTCCTACCATTTGTGCCGCTTTTGGAGCTACAAATCTGTGAGAAGTTCCATGAAAACCATATCTACGAATTTTATCATTCAAATAATATTCATAAGGAATAGCATAAAGATAAGCCAGCGCTGGCATTGTTTGATGAAAAGATGTATCAAAAACTGCAACCTGCGGAACAGTAGGCAATAATGTTTCCATAGCTTCTATTCCATCTAAATTTGCAGGATTATGCAATGGAGCTAAAGCAAACAAATCTTTTATTTGTTCTTTTTCCTTCGAACCTACGATTACTGATTGTCTGAAAACTTCTCCACCATGAGCTACACGATGACCACAAGCATTTATTTCTTTTAATGAAGAAATAACCCCCATTTTTTCATCGGTCAAAGCTTTTAGTACCAAAGTAATACCTGCTTTGTGATTTTGTATTGGTAATTGTTCATAATATTTGTCTTTCCCTTTTGGTCTGTGGGTAAATTCTCCCATTTCTAATCCTATTCTTTCTAAAAGACCTTTTGCTAAAACAGTTGCTTTGTCTTCTTGCATATCAATTAACTGATATTTTATTGAAGAAGAACCGCAATTCAAAACTAATATGTTCATTTTTGATTGTTTAATTTATTATTTTTTGCTTGCAAAGATAGTAAAAAAAATGAGTATCTTTGCAAGATTCTAATAATACATACTTAAATTAAACACATAAAAGTTTATGAATAAATACGAATTGATAGACGGAAAACAGATAGCCAAAGATATTAAACATGAATTGGCACATGAAGTCTCTGAAATGTTAGACAGTGGAAAACGTGCTCCTCATCTCGCTGCAATTATTGTCGGAGAAGATGGAGCAAGTCTTTCATACGTGGCAAGTAAAGAAAAACAAAGCAAAGAAACTGGCTTCTTCTCTTCTGTTTACAGACTTCCGGCAAATACTTCGGAAGAAGAACTGCTGCAAATGGTTGAATTTCTAAACACAGATTCCGAAGTTGATGGATATATCGTTCAATTACCGTTGCCTGAACATATTAACGAACAGACAATCATCAATGCAATATCTCCGAAAAAAGATGTCGATGGATTTAATCCTGTAAATGTTGGCAGGATGAGTCTGGGTCTTTCTTCATTTATCCCGGCGACACCTTTGGGAATTAAACTGCTTTTGGAACGTTCCGGTGTGGAAACTCAGGGAAAACATTGCGTTGTTGTTGGTCGGAGTAATATTGTTGGTACTCCTGTTGCAATATTACTTTCCCGTAATGAAGCTTCTGCAAATTGCACTGTAACTCTTTGTCATTCCAAAACGGAAAACCTCAAAGAAATATGTCTGACAGCGGATATTCTAATTGTAGCAATCGGAAAGCCTGCCTTTATAACAGAAGATATGGTGAAAGATGGGGCAGTGGTTATAGATGTAGGTATTCACAGAATAGCGGACAATAGCGAGAAAGGCTATCATATAATTGGCGATGTGGATTTTGAGAAAGTAAAAGCAAAGTGCAGTAAAATAACACCGGTACCCGGCGGCGTAGGTCCTATGACAATCGCTTGCCTGCTATACAACACCATGAAGGCTTACAAATCAAAGTTCCAAAATAATGAATAATGAATTTTTACCCGTACTTGAAGAATTTTATTCATTGCAGGGGGAAGGTTATAACACGGGTAAGGCAGCATATTTCATACGGATTGGCGGTTGCGATGTCGGTTGTGATTTTTGCGATTCCAAACAGTCGTGGAACATTTCGCACATTGAACCGACAAAAATTGATGATATAATCCGACGGATTGAGACCCTGCCGACAAAAAACGCTGTCGTAACAGGCGGAGAACCCCTGCTTTATAATTTGGATTATTTGACAAAAAGATTGCATGAGAAAGGAATAACTGTTTTCCTTGAAACGTCAGGAACGTCAAAGTTTAGCGGGCAATGGGACTGGATATGTCTGTCGGCAAAAAAGAACATTAAACCCTTGGACGAGAATATAAAATTGGCAGATGAATTAAAAATAATTATTTGCGATGAAGACGATTTTGCTTTTGCCGAATATTATGCAAAAAAAGTTCGTATGGATTGCCTGCTATATTTGCAACCGGAATGGAGCGTAAAAGACAAAGTTATGAATAATATTGTTGAGTACATAAAACAAAATCCGCAATGGTGCATATCGCTGCAAAGCCATAAATATATGAATATTCCTTAATGTTTTTCACTCATTTTTCGTATTACGGTGAGTAAGCAGATTTTTATTTTTCTTAACCGCCGCATTTATATTGTTAATTACATCATGAAAACTGTCGTTTTGACTGTTGAGAAGGGCTAAAGCCTCTAACTTTTCGGTTATTGAACGGTAACAAATGTCTGTTTGAAGCCTCACATCAGCCATCGTAAATTTAATTTTTTGACCCTGCTCCTTATTTCTGTTTTGCAGTGCAGTGAAAAATTCTTCATTGACCGATTGTAATTGAGAAATCCACTCTTCAATGCCCAAAATGCTGACCTCGTTACCATATTTATTTTGTAAAATTTCCGTCAAATGCTGAATTGTTCCCGATTCTTCGTAATACGTTTGCTTAAATATATTCCCGTAACTTTTAAGAACAGTTAAAAGTACCTGCCCTGCGTTTTGTTTTTGAGTTTGGAAATGATATTTTGCCGACAAAAGATGATATTTCAATCCTGTGTAAATGTTTTCGCGTTTGCGGTCTAAAGCGACAATTTCCTGCGATATTTCGCTTTTCCGCATTTGTCGCAGGGCGAGTTCTGCCTTGTGTAAAAGTTCTGTCAGCGTTTCCATTTCGTCAGACATACTTTCACAAACAACAGTATCCATTGTTATTAGTTGTTTGATTTCTCGCATAAATTCGAACCATTCTTCATTTCGCAAATGAGGTAAATGCAATTTTTTGATTTTTATCATTTTCTAATATTTTTTAATTGTCAATCATATAAATTTCATATTATTTTAACTTTCGCTCTTTTGCGGAAACCTGAAAACACTGTTATAAGACTTTCGCACTTTTGCGGAAACCTAAAAACATCGTTATAAGACTTTCGCACTTTTGCGGAAACTTAAAAACACCGTTATAAGACTTTCGCACTTTTACGGAGAGCAAAATTATAAAACAGTCTTAATATAGAATATGGACGGATAAAAGAATGTTGATATATTTTTATATTCGCCCGAAAATTTAAATTTAATCGGCATTAGTTGTATTGAAAAGACTTCGTATTTTTTTGAGATTGTATCTTTTTTCAACTGTAAAAAACAAAACAATCAGGGATTTGCGTTGCTGTTTTCAGATTTGCAATAAAAAATTTATGAAATGTGGATTGAAATATTTATTTTCCTTAAAACAAAGAAGAGCAATGAGATAAAAATAACGGCTCCGCTTGAAACAAACGAAAGCCGTTATGAAATTAAAAACCTAAATCAATGAATTGATTGCGGAAAGTGAGGGATTCGAACCCCCGGACCTGTTACAGTCAACAGTTTTCAAGACTGCCGCAATCGACCACTCTGCCAACTTTCCGTCTGCAAAAGTACAATATTTTTTCTTTTTAGCAAAATTTAGTTTAACTTTTCAAGGTAAATAAATCTTTCTTTCGCAAATAAGTCTTTAATTATCTTTGATTTATAATTAGAAAAAATAAACAGATTTAAGGTGTCTTTTGCGAAATTTTCATTGATTTCCAAGTAGATTTTCCCTTTGGAGTTAAGATTTTTCTCTGCAAATTTTGCTATCGCCCTGTAAAATTTTAATGGGTCTTCGTTCGGAACAAACAATGCCTCTTGCGGTTCAAAACAAAGGACATTTTTTTTCATCATTGTCTTTTCTTTTTCTCTTACGTATGGAGGATTACTAACAATAATGTCAAAGGTTTCATCAGTAAAATTCGGCGTCAAAATATCCTTTTTACAAAACTTTACTCGTAAATGATTATTTTCTCCCAAAGAAACACTATTCTCTTTTGCAACAGACAATGCTTTTTCAGACAAATCAAAACCCGTAACTTCGCTATTCGGCAGAAAATGAGCCAAAGCCAGAGTTATACATCCGCTCCCGCAACCTAAATCGGCAATCTTACCGTTAAAATTATTATTCTCTTCAATAATAATATTAACCAGTTCTTCCGTTTCCGGACGCGGAATAAGAACAGACTCATTTACTTTTATGGTTATGCCACAAAAAGTTGTTTGCCCTAAAATATATTGCACAGGTTTGTGATTTTTCAATTCTTTAACTGCAAAATTTATTTCCAAAAGTTCGCTTTCATTTATTGTTGTTTCGGGAGCAGAAAGAGCCTCCGCAACAGAAATATGTGCATAATATTCAATTAAGATTAAAGCTAACGAGCGACATTCATTTGGGGAGTAAATGGTTTTCAATTCGTCTTTTGTAAAAGTTATTATATCTTTTAATTTATTGGATTGTATTCTCATTTATTGTTATTTTGGTTTCTTTGCTACAGTATTATTCTGTACATTTATTGATTCCTCATGTATTTGTTCAAAAAGTGATTTGATAAAATCTTCCGACAAACCTTTTTGTTTTGCCTGTTCAATTATTTTTTGCAGCAACTCTTTCCAACGTTGTGGTTGATAGAGGCTCATGTTCTCTTTCCATTTTATTTTTGCCAATTCTTCACTGTATTGCATTCGTTGTTGCAAAAGGGAAATAATTTCTGTGTCAATGCAATCTATTTTCTCTCTAATAGATGTTATAGTCGCTAATAATTTTTTTCCATCATTCGGAACATAAAGCTCTGTTAAAAGTTTTTTTAGTTGTGAAGGATTCAACTGCTGTTTGCTGTCTGTTTTTGCAGAAGCAGGACAATTATGCACCTCTATCATCAAACCGTCAAAGCTTAAATTCATTGCCATTTGAGAAATTTCCTGCACATATTCATTTTTTCCTGCAATATGACTTGGATCGCAAATTAAGAATAAATCAGGAAACAACCTTTTTAATTCTATGGGTATCTGCCAAAGCGGAGTATTGCGATACTTACCGTTATCGGTCAAACAGAAACCTCTATGTACAGCTATAATGTTTGTACATCCTGCATTATAAAACCGTTCCATTGCTCCAATCCAAAGATTCAAGTCCGGATTGAGAGGATTTTTTACAAAAATTGGAATGTTTGTCGCAGAAAGAGTATGTAAAGTGTTTGCAAGTTCCTGTACTAAATAAGGATTAGCAGTTGTTCTCGCACCAATCCAAAGCCCGTCCATTCTACTTTCGAGACATTTTTCAATATGATTGGGCTTTATTACTTCGGTGCATACAGATAATCCTGTAATTTGTTTAACTTCTGCAAGCCATTGCAAAGCTTTTTTTCCTGCGCCTTCAAAATCAGAAGGTCGTGTACGCGGTTTCCATACCCCTGCCCTGAACCATTTTACAATGTTTTCACTTTCTTTTACAATTTCTTTTGCTGTTTCAATTACTTGAAATCTACTTTCTGCACTGCATGGTCCTGCAATAATAAAAGGTTTATTATCTTTAATTGAGTCTAATTTATTTATTTGCATTAGACAGTCGGACAATAATAGTCTACAAATCTTGAAAGCTCAATAAGCCTGTTAATGATTCTAACAGATAAACTTTCATTCATTTCTATGTCAGTGTCCATTGTACAATATGCGTCAAACATATCGTCTTCCCATTCATTAATTTGTTCTAAAATGTATTCGTCTTCCATAGATTAAATTTTTTAATTTATAAATAATTACATAAGGAAAACGTAACAAATATTTTTATATTGTATGATAAAAAATACTTTAAAAATCAGACAGTAACATCTGAAATATATATAACATAAAACTTAAACTGTCTTAATAAACATTTATTTTCACCGACTGCTGTAATAAATAATTCAGATATATATATTTTCAAATTTTTATCAAGATAAATATAATTTAAACACTATTTTTCATCAATAAAATTAAGAAAAAATACAATTATTTCTTTTACTCTACAATGTCAGGTTAAATAAAGAAAAATCATTTTAATTATCATAAATTTAATTGTCATAAAATATTGAAGAATGTATTATAAACTTTTATGTATTTTTGCTTTCTCTAAATAAGAAGATAATTTTCGTAATTATCTTGTATCAACAAAATTATAACAAATGACTTCTAACAAAGTAGAAATTATGTCTCCTGTAGGTTCTTATGAAGCTCTTATGGCTGCAATAGAAGCAGGAACCGACAGCATTTATTTTGGTATTGGATATTTAAATATGCGTTCAGCCTCATCAAACAATTTTTCTATTGATGATTTACGACAGATTGTTAAAATTGCACAGAAACATAAAGTACGAACTTATTTAACAATGAATACCGTTATTTATGATGATGAATTAGAGTATATGAAACAAATTATTGACACCGCAAAAACATGCGGAGTTAGTGCCATAATTGCATCTGATTTTGCTGTTATTTCTTATGCACGCCAGCAAGGAATTGAAATACATCTTTCTACTCAGTGTAATATAACAAACAGAGAAGCTGTGAAGTTTTATTCTCAATTTGCCGACGTAATTGTTACTGCAAGAGAATTAAGCTTAAAACAGGTAAAAGATATTACTGCGTGGATAAAAAATGAAAATATTCGTGGAGCAAGTGGCAGAATTTTAGAAATAGAATGTTTTGTTCATGGAGCTTTATGTATGGCTATATCGGGAAAATGTTACATTTCTTTAGATAATGCCAATAAATCAGCTAACAGAGGTCAATGTTTGCAGTTTTGCAGGCGACCATATAAAGTTACAGATCTTGACGGGGAAACAGAACTTGCCATAGATAATAAATATATTATGTCTCCAAAAGACTTAAAAACAATAGATTTTTTGGACAAAATACTTGATGCCGGAGTAAGAGTTTTGAAAATAGAGGGAAGAGGTCGCAGTCCCGAATATGTAAAAATAGTAACACGTACATATAAAGATGCCGTTAATGCTTACTTTGATGGCTGTTGGAACGAACAAAATCTTAAAAAATGGAATGAAGATTTAGCAAAAGTTTATAATAGAGGCTTTTGGAATGGATATTATTTAGGGCAAAAAGTTGGGGCATGGACTGAAAAATATGGTTCACAAGCTACAACTACAAAAGAATATGTTGGTTTGATAACTAATTATTTTGCGAAAATAAATGTAGCGGAAATACAAATGCAAAGTGGAAAATTAGAAATAGGAGATAACATATACATAATGGGTAAAACAACTGGTGTTTATGAAGATAAAATAGAAGAAATACGTGTAGATTTACGACCTGTTAAAAGCACAATTAAAGGAGAAATGTGTTCAATACCTGCAAAAAAACTTGTCAGACGCGGTGATAAAGTTTATATTGTAAGGCAAACAGAAAGGGATTAAGTCATGTTACAAAAATTTAACTTTCATTCTCACAGTAATTTTTGCGATGGGAAAAACTCTTTGGAAGAAATGGTAAAAAAAGCTATTGCTCTTGGTTTAACGCATTATGGATTTTCCTCTCATGCACCTGTACCTTTTGAAAATAAATTTGCAATACCTCAAAATAAAGTTCAAGATTACCTGATGGAATGTAGCAGACTGAAAAATATTTATGCAGACAAAATACATCTATATTCTGCAATGGAGTTTGACTATATCCCCAATATTATGGAAAATATAGACAGACAGGCTCAAAAATATAATCTTGATTACTTTATAGGTTCTGTTCACATGGTTAAAGAAAAAGGAATAAACAATAATATATGGTTTATTGACGGGAGTAGTCAGGAAACGTACGATAAAGAACTTGAATCGGTATTTCATTGTGATGTTCATAAAGGAGTAAAAACTTTTTTTGCTCAAACTAATGAAATGATTGTTAAAACTAAACCCGATATTTTAGGACACTTTGACAAAATAAAGATGCACAATAAAGAACGTTTTTTTTCAGAAAATGATAAATGGTATGAAAATCTTGTTTATGAAACGTTGGAATGTGTAAAAAAAAACAATAAAACTGTTATAGAAATAAACACAAGAGGTCTTTATAAAAAACGTTATTATGATTATTTCCCTTCTCAAAAATGGTTTAAAGTTATGAAAGATATGGAAATTCCTGTTACAATTTCCACTGACTGTCATAAAACCGAAGAAATAGATTTACTGTTTGAAGAGACATTAAACCTTCTAAAAACAACAGGCTTTAAAGAAGTTTGGTATTATGAACAAGGGTGGAAAGCAAAAGCATTAAATTAAAATATTAACCATATATGGACTTCAAATTAAAATCTAATTTTTCTCCAACAGGAGACCAACCTCAAGCAATAAATCAATTAGTTAAAGGAATAAATGATGGTGCAAATGCTATAGTTTTACAAGGTGTAACAGGCTCCGGCAAAACATTTACTATCGCAAATGCCATTCAAAAATTAAAACGTCCAACTTTAATTATTAGCCATAATAAAACACTTGCAGCTCAACTTTACAGTGAATTTAAAAATTTTTTTCCAGATAATGCAGTAGAATACTTTGTTTCTTATTACGATTACTTTCAACCTGAGGCATATATTGTGCAAACTAATACTTATATAGAAAAAGACCTTGCAATAAATGATGATTTAGATGCATTGAGACTTAATACTACTTCATCTTTGTTGAGTGGTAGGCGTGATGTGATTGTTGTTAGTTCCGTATCTTGTTTATATGGAATAGGAAACCCTAATGATTTTCGAGAAGGAACTATATATTTGAACGTAGGTGATAAATTGGAGAGAAACAAATTTATGCTTACTCTTGTTGATAGTTTATATTCAAGAAATCAAATAGAATTTTCCAGAGGAAAGTTTAGAGTTATGGGTGATACTATTGATGTTTTTCCAGCGTATGATAATTATGCATACAGAATATCAATGTTTGATGATGAGATAGAATCGCTTTCCGTTATCAATCCACAAAACGGACAAACTTTAGAAAAGAAAAATAATATAGTTATCTATCCTGCCGGACATTTTCTTACCAATAAGGAAACTATCAATACTGCAATAAGAGAAATACAAATTGATATGTTTAAAAGATCTGAATGGTTTAGGGAACAGGGAAGAGAACTTGAAGCAAAAAGAATAGAGGATAGAGTATCAAATGATTTAGAAATGTTACAAGAAATGAACTATTGTGCCGGAGTTGAAAATTATTCTCGCTACTTTGACCGAAGAAAAGAAGGCGAACGCCCTTTTTGTCTGTTAGATTTTTTTCCTAATGATTTCCTTATGGTTATTGATGAAAGTCATGTAACAGTTCCTCAAATTCACGCAATGTATGGTGGAGATCATTCAAGAAAAGTAAATTTAATAGAATACGGCTTTAGATTGCCTTCGGCTTTAGATAACCGTCCTTTGCGCTTTGATGAATTTCATTCATTACAACCACAAACAATATATGTCAGTGCTACACCTTCTGATTATGAAATCAATGAATCGGAAGGTGTAGTAGTTGAGCAACTAATACGCCCTACCGGTTTATTAGACCCGGAAATAGAAGTACGTCCTGCAAGTAATCAGGTTGATGATCTTTTAGAAGAAATACATAAAGTTGTTGCTAATGAAGAACGTGTGCTTGTTACTACATTAACTAAACGAATGGCAGAAGAGTTAAGTAATTATCTAACAAAACTTGATGTAAAAAACAAATATATTCATTCTGATGTTGAGACTTTGGAACGTGTTGAAATAATACGAGAATTACGACTTGGAGCATTTGATGTACTTATTGGGGTAAATCTTTTGCGTGAAGGTTTAGATATTCCAGAAGTTGCACTTGTTGCAATACTTGATGCTGACAAAGAAGGCTTTTTACGTTCAGATAAAGCTCTGATACAAACTATAGGACGTGCAGCTCGTAATATTCACAGCAAAGCTATATTATATGGAGATAAAATCACAGGGTCAATGCAGAGAGCAATCAACGAAAACAATCGTAACAGAACAACACAAATAGCTTATAATCAAAAATACAATATCATTCCAAAACAAATTCACTCACCAATAAAGGACACACTAAATAAGCATCACAATGAAATTTCTCTAACAAAGTCTGTAAATATTGAAGAAAAACAAAAACGTCGTTTGATTCTTTCCCAAAAAGATCTGAAAAAAGAAATACGTTCTTTAGAAGAACTTATGCAGCAAGCTATAAAAGATTTTGATTTTCTTATTGCGGCAAAATATCGAGATGAAATAAAGGAACTAAAAGAACTGATAAAAGAATAGTTTTATTTCATTTATATATTATTCTATTTATAATTACAGTATCTTATTATTATGAATTGTAATATAAATATGAAAATACAGTAATAATCGCAAACATTTATCTTTATTAAACCCCATTTATTTTAATATACTCTGAAAATTTTACAAGCAAAATATGTACGGAAGATAAAGCCATGTAACATTTATTATATACAATCAATAATACAACAAAGTATATTGTTAGCCAATCTTATCAAAACGTGAGAATAGAGTAATTGTTAAAAAGTTTCATTATCTGAAAATAATGGACGGTTTTAATTGCCGATTGTAATTATGATAGATTTATATCTGCATAGTAAAAAAAGAGCCTTTTGATAATTATCAAAAGACTCTTATATGTGTTATAATTTTAACAAGCTTACTTTATCATTGTAACAACTACAACTCTATTCAGAATACCTGATTCTGCACTGTAAGGTTGTTCAGTATCTCCTCTCCAATCCACTTTGATTTGTGTATTTCTAACTCCTTCTTTTATCAATGCAGCACGAACTTTTTCAGCACGTTTTTTACTGATATTCATATTTCCTTGATAAGTTCCTGTTGATTTATCAGCATAACCAACTACCATGTAAGAAGTGTTTTTGTCATTCTTCTTAATGATATTCGCAATCTGTCTGATTGTAATTTGTGCATCAGCTGTTAAAACATCTGCTTTCTCAAAGAATATAGTGAACGAAACATCTGTGTTTTGAATTTCAGCTGCAGTTGTAGGAGCAGCAGGTCTTGATTGACATTCTTTTAATTTTGCTAAAGCATCTTCTAACTCCTTAGCACATTTATCTTTTGCATCCTGATCAGCAGCTATCTGCTTGTTAGCTTCATCAAGTGCTTTCATTGCATTATCTAAATCACTCTCAAGACTTGCAATTCTATCATTATAAGGGTCAAGGTCAGGACAAACAGGTGAAATCTCCCAAGTGCTTACAGGGAATTTGTATGTAAAGCCTGCCATTGCGGAAATACCCATAGAAAATCTCTCAGAACCTGTTCTAATATCTGGCACAATTGAATCAAAATCAAGTTTTGTTAGCATAAATTTTAAATCAATATTCAGTGATAAAGAATTAGTAACACGGAATCTGTTCAAGTAACCTAAAGCTATAGCATATTCATTATTATTTCCCTTATAATCGATAGAAGCGTTAGGATCACCGGTTCCTGCAAATCTATGTGCCCAACCAAAACCTGTGGTTAAAATACCATTATATACTCTGTCAGGTTTATAACCTACAAACCAGTTTGTTAAATTCCACATTTGATCATAATGAATAAATAGATAATTCCAATCCATTAACTCGGTAGTACCCTTTTTGTATGAATGCCCAGAGGGACCTTGCAACTGCAAACGAGCACCAACCACCGGCGTAAACCATTTTCCTACAGAAATGTCAAAAGAGAACGTAGGAATATCTCCAAATTTAGGATTAGTCATACCTTCTCTATTTCCTAATCTAACAAAGAAATCTACACCAATACCTGCAGAAATTTCCCAATTATCCCAAAATCCATTCGTTTTAAAATTTTTCCAATAAAGATTTTCTTGAGATTGTGTTTGATATTCTTGTGCATTTAAACCAATACAAGCAAATATTATCAAGCAAAATAAAACTAATATTTTTTTCATAAAACTTAAATTATAATTAGACATTTTATTTATTCTAAATTTTTGATTGCAAAAGTAATACTTTTTTTTTGAATAATAAAATTATTATGAATAAAAGTTGAAAAAATTTTTTTTATTCAAATCTTTAATTATATGTATTTTAATTATTTACCTACTTTTTTGCTGTTTTTTATCCATTATTTTTAATTATAATATTTCCAAATAAATAGGAGAAAAAAATAATAAATTATGTTTGATATTTGAAATTTATTGCTCAAACTTCATAAAAAAGGATTAAAATAATAAAAATTCACCCATTAATATCAATTCACATACATTATAAAGTAATTAAAACTCTTAAAAAAAGTATTTTCCCTTTTCAAATACTTTAGTAAATCTATGATAAGTATAAATCATTCACTATAAATCTATTTAGAATAAATGTTTTGTCGCACGATAAGGTTACATTTGCTAACATTTTACTGTTATATATTAAAAGAAATTGTCTTATTTCTACCAAAAATATTGTCAAATTAAACAAATTATATATTTTTGTCATTTAAATTTTTATTATATGAAAAGGTATTTTTTATTATTTGCATTGATTACATGTATAATATTTGTTACCTGTAAGGAAAATGATACGGAAACAACACTTGTTAGTCAATCTACTAATCAAAATGTTATATTTGAAATGGGTAACATTGAATGGAACGCAACCGTAAACAATAATTTACCTGAATTTTTTGCATATTATGGGCAGGGTTTAGAACAAAGTTTTATGGATATAACTGCTTGCAGTGATTCTTCTACGGCAGATTTGTATAAAAACAGACTTTGGATTCATTTGAACCGAAATCTTGATGGTAATATTTCTTCATTCAAAGTAGAGTATTACAAAAATAAAAACACAAATACGATGGAATTTGATATGTTTTTTTACTCTGAAAGCGGAGATTTTAAAATAACAAGTGAAGATGATAGCAAAATATCTGTATCATTTAACGGTAAAATGACTAATATTTACGATGAAATGGATAAAAGAGATGCTAAATTAATACTGAAAGATGTTCCTAAAAGATTAGTAGAAGACAAACGATATTAGCAAATAATAAGTTATACTTTATTATTACTAATTAATTGTTGTTTTAAAATAAGACTTATTTCTTCCGGTTGTATATCTTGAATACATTTACAACTTACCTTTTTACGACATTTATTGCATTTATCCTTTTTACAAAGTATTTTAACATTTTTACCAACAGGTTGCCAACGTTCAGGATGCATTGGACGAATTGGAGGAAAAAGACCTATGGTTAGCTTACCCAATACTCCAGAAATATGTAAAGGACCTGTACCTGACGCTATAAGACAATCTACTTGTGAAATAAGAGAAATATATTGAGAAAGTGTTAATTTGCCTGTCAAATCTATTATTTTATCCATATTGGGTTGAAGTATTGTATCTTTTATATTATCACCTTCCTGCTGTGTTCCGCAAACAAAAATCCTAAATTTATCCAATTGCAAAATAGAAATCAAACGATTAAAATTTTCTTCTCCCCATTCTTTTCCATTGCCTTTTGATTTTGGATGCAGAATAATATTAAATTTATCTTTTGTTATATCACCTAATGGTGCAAAAGTTACAGGCTTAAAATTAATATATTGAACAATATCTGTCAATTCAGGAATAATCAGATCAGAAAACAAAGATTTCAACAGCAAAATGTTAAGTTGTGCTTCGTGTAAATTTGATTTTCGTCTTGAAAAACTTTGAAATTTATTACAATATAACAAGTTATAAATACGGTGAGATGTTGAAATACGTAAAGGAATTCTTGCTTTATAAGTAAGTCGCACAATTTCTTTAACAGGAAATACGTGCAAAACAATATCTATATTTTTTTCTCTCAAAAAATTTATTTGTGATTTATAAGACAATATCTTAAGATTATCCCATGAAATAAATTGATCTATATCACAATCACACTGAATTACAGGAAAAGTATAATCTTTTCCAAGAAAAATAATCCTACTTTCCGGTAATAACTTTTTTATCATTCCAACAAGAGGCAAAGTTAAAACGACATCACCCAAACCATCTGTACGACAAATAAGTATTATCGGATTATTTTTTATTGAATTCCCTAATTTTAACATACTTCAAATATGTTGCAAAAGCTGATAGTTTACAAACTTGATAACCTGTTTTACCATCTAAAAAGCCTCTTTTAAAAATAAAATCTCTAACAAATTTCCATTTACTCTTTATTATAATGGAAATGAATGATACTTTATGTCCTTTCTTTTTTGTCTGTTCTGCAGCGATAGTGCTAAAACGTTCTATTTGTTTGAGATGCTCACTAATAGAATAATAAGAATAATGTAACAAATCTCCCTTTAAGTGAATTATTTCGGTATTTGGCTGCATTATAACTTTATCGTGAGGGTTTGTTCCTCCCCAACAGCCTGATTTTTTTTGCCATAAACGAATTTTAACATCGGGATACCAGCCGCTATGCTTAATCCATTTCCCGCAATAATTAGTAAGACGATTGAAGGAATAAGCATCAGCAGGAGTATTTTGAGATTTTATAGCATTGATACTTTGAAATAATTCCTCCGAAAGAGCCTCATCCGCATCCAAAGAAAGGACATAATCATTTAAAGCAAGGGAAAGTGCATAGTTTTTCTGCTCAATATGACCTTCAAAACGATGTTGTATGAATTTGACATCAAATTTTCGGCAAATTTCTTCCGTTTTATCTGTTGAGTAACTGTCTATAACAAGAATTTCATCTGCTATTCCCTGCAATGATTTCAGGCATCGTTCAATGTTTTTTTCTTCGTTGAAAGTTATAATGACAGCGGACAGTTTCATAAATGACTGAATTGTATGTTATAAAATACGGGTTAAATCCTTGAAAACAAAGTCCCAAATGGCAGGTTGCAGCGTTTTGACATCTATAATGTTGATTTTCTTTCGACGAAACTTCGTATCCATTATGCTGTCTGCCTGATTTGCTAGAGTATTGTCGTTATTGGCGTGAAATTCAACGTATATTGTGATATTTTTAGGACGTTTCTCTTCTCCCTGAACAAAATGTGTGTGAGCATAAGCAGATTTTACTCCGTAAGGTTCAAGTTCTGCCTTTATGTTTTGCAATAACTTTTTCCTTCTCCAGCGTCTTAAAAACATAGCATTGTCTTTTGAATCTGACATTTTGGCTTAAAGTTTTACCAAACCTGCGAATCCCATAAATGCCATAGCCAGAATACCGGCAGTAATAAGTGCGATTGGCATTCCTTTTAATCCTTTTGGCACACCTATCAACTCAATATGTTCTCTAAGTGAGGCAAACAGAACAATAGCAACAGTAAAACCTATTGACATTCCAATAGTATAAACAAGCCCCCAAAGTAATCCTTGCCCTTTATCAGCTACAACAATAGCAATACCCAATACGGCACAATTAGTTGTAATAAGCGGTAAAAAAACTCCAAGTGCCTGATAAAGCGAAGGACTTACTTTTTTCAAAATAATTTCTACCATTTGAACCAAAGCAGCAATAACAAGAATGAAAGCTATTGTTCTTAAAAATTCTATTCCGAGAGGTAATAAAATAAACTCTTGCAATAAAAAAGTAACAATAGTTGCAAGCGTCATTACAAAGATAACGGCAGCACCCATTCCCAAAGCTGTACTTGTTTTAGTAGAAACTCCAAGAAAAGGACAAATGCCCAAAAACTGTGAAAGGATAACATTGCTTACAAAAATAGTAAAAACAATAATAGCAAGATATTCCATAGCAATAATTTTTTAGAGATTGCAAAATTACATAAAATAAATTAAATTTCTTTGTTTTTTATTAACTGCTTTTATTTGTTTCAAATGTATCGCAAATATAATTATTAATTTTTTGGCAGAAAAAGTTTATCTGTTTCTGTTTTCTTTATAACAGTACATGAAGGAAAATAATGTTCCAATATCTCCCAGTATTCGTAACCATTTTCACTCATCTGTATTGCTCCTTCCTGACTCAATCCTACTCCATGCCCATAACCTTTCCCTGAAAGTTTAACATCAGTACCCCAAGGAGAAACATCAAAAAAAGTACTTCGCAAATCAAAATCTTTTCTTACTTCAACAAGAGGTATCCCTGCTATATTTGTTTTGCGTCCATCCTTTTGATTAAAATGCAGTAACTCTTCTTTTATTGTGCTATCACGAACGTCCAAACCTTTTTTACGAAAATAGTCCAACCATTGACGTTCCCGTATTGTTTTTTCCCAATTTAAGTGTTTGCTCGAAAGAGAAAATGAATCTATTACAGACACAAGATAAGGAATATCTTTTCCCCAAACATCTTTTGCAGCCACAGTTTGTCCGCCTGAATTAGAATGAAACAATGTTTCAATAATATTTCCTTCCTTATCAACAACAATTTCACCTTTTGTTGCATAAGCTCCATCTATAACTTCTGCTTTATTGGCTCTGGAAAAATATACTTGGCAATGTACATTATCACAAAGATTGTACCCATTCTTTGCATGCTTCTGCAAATTGGAATAAAGATAATTTCTACAACATAAAGCTTGCACCTTAAAAAATTCAACATTTGTAGTAGCACCCCATGTTTCGCTCTGTACAACTGCGGCAATATAACTATCCGCATCCACATTATTAATAAGCATCAGCTCTTCACCATTTGGTAAAATAATTAAATCACCATCATATCGGCGAATTATTTTATTTTTCTCTGCTTCTGCCAAATCCTGTTCAGTGATATTGTTTTTATCTGCTGTTTTTGCGGTAGTATTTATCTGGAAGAAGCACTTTAAGCCGCTTGAAACAAAATTTATTTTATTAAACATTCCTATCACGCTATCGTTAATAGATGCTTCTATTTTTTTTGCTTTGGATTTAAAATCAAGCCTTGAATTCTTCTGTAAAAATAAAGTATCTTTATCATTAGTTACAAGCAGATACTTCCCAAAAGAAGGGAGAAGTTGAACGTTTTTAATTTGTTTGTCGGAAAAAATTCTGATATTCACTCTTTGAGACAATAATATTGTTGGTAACAAAGATAAAAACAGAATTACGATTGATGTTTTTATTTTCATTTTTTGTGTGATAAGAATGTATAAATATCGTTAGCTATTTTTTTTGAAGTATCTTCTTTTCCAAGAAGCATATTAAGTTGAATATAATCATTATGAATACGTATTCTCTCTTTCTCTTCCAAGACTATTTTTTGAAAATATGTATCTATTTGCCTTATATTGCACTTATCCTGCAACAACTCAACAACACACTCTCTGTTCAAAATAAGATTAACAAGTGAAATATATTTAACATTAGCAACTAATCTACCAATATACCAAGATACAATATTAGCCTTATAGCAAACTATTTGTGGAACATTAAATAAGGCTGTTTCCAATGTTGCTGTTCCCGAACAAACAATCGCTGCATAAGCGGAATTTAACAGAGAATATGTAGAATTATAAAGAATATCTATTGGACGATTGCCTGTAAATTTCTCATAAAAACTGCGGTTGTGAGTATTTACTGCAGCTACTGCAAAATGATATTGAGGATATTTGTCAGCAATCTTCACTTGAAGAGGCAACATTTTATTTATTTCCTGAGTTCTTGAACCCGGCATTAAAACAATTAATGGTTTTCCGTCATTTATTTTAACTGTTGTCTCCCTACGAAAATCAGCTATTTCGTCAACTAATGGATTGCCAAAATAACATACTTCCATATTATTTTGAGCAAAGAAATCTTTTTCAAAAGGCAAAATCACATAAAGTTTTGTCAAAAGTCGCTTCATTGTTTTAATTCTTCCTTTTTTCCATGCCCAAACACTTGGTGAGATATAATAAAATATTGGAATGTTTAATTGTTTAACAAATTTTGCAATACGCAAATTGAAGCCGGGATAATCAACAAGTATTACGGCATCCGCATTGAACCGTTTAATGTCTTCTTTACATTCCTTTATATTATTAAGGACTTTTTTTAAATGTGTTACAACCTCTACAAAACCCATAAAGGCAAGGTCTTTCAACGATTTTACAATAAAGCATCCAGCATTTTCCATTTTTTCGCCTCCAAAACCACGGAAAACTGCATCACTATCTTGCTTTTTAAGTTCGGAAAGCAAATATGAAGCATGCAAATCACCTGATAATTCGCCTGCAATAATATAATATCTCATTAAAGTTTCTAATCTATGACTTCACAATTCAAATTATACCATACATTCAGGCTGTCAAACTGAGATATAATACTGTTCATTCGTGAGGAAAACATATTTCTGTCGTTGTTTGTGCAATCTTGCTCATCTATATCGGTGATGACTTCTTCGTAAATTTGTCCATCTTCTGCAACAATCCCATAATCATTTTCATCAAAAATAATGATACACGAGCAACTTACGTTATCACTGCACGAATAACCGCAAAAGCACAATACTACAATAAGAATTAAAAACAATTTTTTCATATTATTACCTTTATTTATTATTTTTACAAATGTAAAAGTAATAAAAATAATTTATTTTTCAAGCATTCTGCCTTTAAAAAGTTTGAAAATTTATTTAGATTTAGTGAAAAATTCTTTTATTTTATCTACGCACCACTGCCATTTACTTTGCCATTGTTCAGCATTAAGCATTGATGATTCTCTGGTTGCTTTTATTGTAAGAAAAATACCAAGAGCAAGAAATACAACCGAACTTAACCACATTCCAATAGCCGCTCCCATTGAACCCTCTTTAACTATTTTTTCTCCAAGCATACCAACTAAATAATAAAGAATAAACGCAATGATTGAAATAACAACAGGCATTCCTAATCCACCTTTACGAATTAACGCACCAAGAGGTGCTCCAATGAAAAACAATATCAAACAAGCGGCTGACAATGTAAATTTTCTATGCACTTCTATTTGATGTAAAACTATTGTTGCTTTATCATCTTCATTCTTAAAATTACATGATTTTATATCGTTTTGCATCGTAGAGATAGAACTTTTTATAAAGTTATTTACAAGACGCTTTTTTACTAAAGGAAGATCTTTATATGTTTCGTATAGAGTTTTATTATTTTCAATGTTTTCTGCTCTAATAGATTTGTGAACAGGAATTATAATGGAGTTATTGGAAAAAGATTTTAGAAAAGAATGATTAAAATCTGCATTTTGTTTTCTCAACGTACCAATTTGATTTAATAATTCCATTAAATTCATTGTTTTATAATGTCCCTTATAACGATCTTTATCGGTCTCCTTAAAAGCAAAACTTGACACATCAATTCGTACAAGCTGTTCCTTAAAATACAATCTGGTAAATGGTCTCTTAAAATAATTCTCCCCTTCTACACTTTCGCCAATAGTAAAGCCATCTTTCAAATTAAAGACAAGAGTATTTCCATTATCTTCACTATACATTTGTCCAGTATTAGCCATTGTAACATTAAGATTCCCTATTTCTTTGGTGTGGTCGTAAATAATTATATTAGAAAGATTCTCACCTTTTTTATCTTTTTTGCCTATCCTTATCACATATCCATCAATATCAGAATAAAATTCGTTTTCCCTTATGTTTAAAGTTGGCTTTTTTGAACTGACTTCGTACATAATTACCCTTGAATTTTCCTCTGCTACAGGAATTATATTGTTAGAAAACCAAAAAGCAATAACAGATAAAACTACTGAAAGCAATATTAAAGGTCTCAAAACTCGCCAAAGACTTACTCCCGAAGCTTTCATTGCCACAAGTTCATAACGTTCTCCAAAGTTTCCCATAGTCATAATTGAGGCTAAAAGTATTGTAAGAGGCAACGCCATAGGAATTATTGTAGCACAAGCATAGGAAATAATTTTTACCCACACAGACAATTCTAATCCTTTGCCAATAATTCTTTCCATTTTTTGCCAAAGAAATTGCAATAGCAATACAAACATTGAAATAGAAAAAGTTAGGATTAATGGACCTATATACGATTTGAGTATAAATTTATCAAGCTTTTTCATATTAAAACTGAAAGCAAAAATAATAACTTTTTGTTTTCTAATTTTCGTCTTTACGAAACTCAAAGCCAAGACGTTTTGCTGTTACCTGTTTTTTATACATTGGCAAAGCAAGTATTTCTCCAAGTGTTATGACTTTAATTTCTTCAAAAGGAGGTGTAAGCAAATCAAAATTATTAGCGTATTCCATTGCAGAACGAATAATATCTTCTATTGATTCTTTATTAACTAAGGATGTATTAAAATTATTGAACAACAATCCTATTTCTCTTTTTCCTTCAATAAAATAATGGTTGTCTTTATTTATAAACATTCTACCTATCAAATATCCCAAATCACTTGTCCGATTATAATCAAATGAATCTGCGAGAAAATTGTAAATATTTATCATGCCACAAAACGAACGCTCTATATCCTCCTTAATATATGGCAATTTCATTACTTCGTGCATACGAGAAAATTCAAAAACATTTGTATGCATAGAAAAAATTAATATATCAGCTCCAAAACGAATATTAAATTCAAACTCTCCTTTTTCATTAAAAAGAAAATCCTTATCTGAATGTATTTGTGCAAGTTCGGAAATAATTTGTTCCGCAGACAATTTAAAAATATTAAACGCTGCAAGAGTATTTTCATATACATCTTTTAGCAATTTATTTTTTTTTACTATTGCTAATCCAAGCTCTGCATTATTCATTTTCCATTCCTATTTACTTAAAATAAGGGCGAATTTTTATCCGCCCTTAACAAATGTTTCATTTATGCCTCTGGGGCAATAGCCTCAACAGGACAAACATCGGCACATGTACCACAATCAGTACATTTTGATGGGTCGATGCTATAAATGTCTCCTTCAGAAATTGCTCCTACTGGACATTCATCTATACAAGTGCCGCACGCAGCACAATCTTCACTAATTTTATAAGCCATGACTTTTACTTATTTTAGGGTTTATATGGATGCAAAAGTATATTTTTTTTTCAAAATAAAAGAAAATCCATGTAAAACAAAAAAATAAATAATCATTTTTAGCACTTTTTTCTGGATTTGCAGTGTTTTAATATTTTATCTTTTGAAAATATTTTTATGAATGTGTGTCTTAAAAAAATTCTTTTTGTATTACAAAACCATTAAGACAAAATAGCAATTTTAGATAATTACCAATTTACCAAAGCTTTATTAAAAATATCATCAATCAATTCACTGTTTATCTCTGATATTAAATTTTCTTCTACTTCTGATAACGAAAGTTGGCTATCATAATTTTTGAATCGAGAAAAAGATTGTGTGAAATTAGCTTTAGGATTTTTTTTATTTATAAATTCTACTTTTATTGTTATGGTTAATCTGTTTTGTGTAGCTTGATCATTACTTGAAATAGCTGTTGGTGTAACAGTATATCCAGAAATAATTCCTTTAAAACTTAAATCACCATCATAATCAACAGCTGTAAGATTTGTAGAAGATTTTATTTTATTTGTTAATGCGTATGTCATCTCGCTTGCAAGAATAGGTTGTACAATAGATGCACGATTAACAAAATTTTCTACCGAAAAAGTTTTAACATCGGCAGAAACTGATGCGCCTGTGAAAGAATAACCTCCAACACAGGCTGACACCAACATTAATAATATTATGAAAAAAAATACTAATAATCGTTTCAAGTTAAAAACTTATTTAACGATAACTTTTTTAGTAACTTGTTTTACGCCATTATCAACTTTCACAAAATACATACCTTTTTGTTCAATGTTAATAATATTTCCATTGACATAATTGTTAATTGTTACAATTTCCTGTCCAAGCATATTTGTAATTACAACTTTTGACCCATTTTTGCAATCAATAGAAAATTTTCCTTTATTTGGATTCGGATAAACAGCAATATTAACATTTTCCATTGCATTATCAATTAAGCCTGTTTGATATACTATGTTCAAATCATCTATTAACATAGATGTATTGTCTGTTTCATTATGTCCAACTACAAAAACATAGCCAAGAAGCAAAAGTTCGCTTGGGGTTTCTCCTTCAAAACCCGGTAAATAAGATATATTTATATTAAATTGTTCATAATCAGCTGCAGAAATATCCGCAACTCCAAACCCAATAATGTGTCTTGTTCCACCATATTCACTCATAACTAAAGCAGCAAAACCAAGCATATCAGCATTTTCTAATTTATTTGCCTTTGCAAAACCTGTAATTATAGAAGGTCTTTGCGATATTTCCAAACCGTCGGTAATATAATCTCCAAGACTCATAATAAGAGTAGGATCTATTCCCGTAGAGAGCATTGGTAAAATAGCTTCTGCTAAACCTATAAAATCTATTTTTCCATTAGTTAATACTGCAGGAATAGGCTGCTGTTGCAACACATTCAAAACATCTTGTAATGAATCAGGAATGTAAGTTGATATTAATGGGTTATTAATGAAAGTAGCAATATTGGAATTAAATTGAGATGCCGCAAGTTTTAGTGCATATTGTCCCCCATGCATATTAGTAGATCTACTAATAGGTTCTGTTCCTATTGCAATATCATTAGGTACACCAGGAATAGCTGGAATACCATAATCTGAAAGATGTACTTCCAAGCCACTCCAATCTTCAGCTTTTGTTGTAGAAGTCCAATCTTCAAATTCTGAATTATAAAACTGTTGAGCATTGACAGAAAACATTACTGCCATAGCTACTAATGAAATTAAAATTTTTTTCATTTCTTTCTGTGTTTTTTTAATTTATAACTATTATTATTTTAATGTGATTGCAAAATTAGTAAAAGTTTCATAATTTCACCTTCTGATACAGTAATATTGGTTTTTGCATAACCTATTTCTTGTAAAAGAGTAAATTTTTGATCGCCTGCAAAAGTTTTTTTATCGTGACGAAGGTAATCAAGCAACTGCAAATATTGATCAACGGTACGTTTAATTGCATAATAACGCTGAATATAAGCAAGTATTTCACTATATTCTTTAGTATCAAACCCAAGAATATTTCTACTGAGAATTGTTTCATAATACATACCTCTCGCTATTGATTCTCCGTGAAGAATATCAAAAGAATGTTTCAAAGCAAATGCTTCTATAGCATGTCCAAAATTATGTCCAAAATTCAAAATTCTACGTTTGTTTACATCATTGAAATCCTCGTCACAGATTCTTTGTTTAAGTTCAATACACCGCGTAATTAACCCTTCATCCTGTCCTATTTCAATAGGCGATTTTGTTTTCATTTTATCCCACATTGCTTTATCTGCAACGAGAGCTAACTTTATCATTTCGGCAGCGCCGTTAGAAATTTGACGTTTTCCAAGAGTTCTTAAAAATGGTAGATAGAAACAAGTAAAAAACGGTCTTGTAATTGTTCCAATTTGATTTTTAAGTTCCCCAAAATTTATACCGTTTTTACCTCCTATTGAAGCATCTACCATGCCAAGCAAAGTAGTTGGAATTTCAATATGACGAATACCACGATAATATAACGCAGCTGCCAATCCTCCCAAATCAGTTATTACTCCGCCACCAAGACTAAGAAAAACTGTTCCTTTGTCGGCGGAAACATTAACAAGTGCAGAGATAATTTTTATCAGGTTCTTTTCATTTTTATTTTTTTCCCCTGATTCAATTTCAATCATCAGTGCATCTTTTAATCCATTAACATTTTCCAATAAAATTGGTAAACAATGTTTTTTGGTGTTTTCATCTAGCAATATTACTTTTTGTGCATTTTTACACTCATTGTCTAATACATATTGCAAAGATATTAGACTATCATTTAGAAAATACATAATCTTTGGTTTTAATGGTTAATAAATATTATATTATTTGTTATTATTTTATTTAATCTATTGATATACATATCAGCATATTTTCTCAAAACTTTTGAATATATATCCAAAAGTTCAATATAATTATTTTTATTTTTTGACATTATTTTATTCAACAACATATTAGTATCCGTATTTATTTAAAAAAACTATTCTCATCAATCTAATTTCTTCTTCTTCATAATTATCATCACTAAGATTTTCCATAACTTCTTCTATATTATCCGTTTGAAGCTCTCTTAATACATCTAAAATTTCCTCCCTATGTTCTGGTAAAACGTTTTCATCTGTGTAATAACTTATATCTATTTTCGTGCCAGAAGAAACTATGCTTTCTATTTCCGTAAGTAATTCATTCAAATCAAGATTTTTACCTTGTGCTATCAAGTCTAATGGAAGTTTTTTATCTATACTTTTAATGATGTACACCTTATTAGTAGATTTATTTGGTATAGAACGAACAAGCATATCAGCGGGACGTTCAATTTCATTATCTTCAACGTATTGTTTTATTGCATTCATAAACGGTACACCATATTTTTGAGCCTTTGCAATGCCAACACCTATAATTGTTTTCATTTCATCTTCATTGATAGGGTACTGAATAGTCATATCTTCAAGTGAACGATCTTCAAAAATGACATAAGGAGGCAAATTTTCTTTTGTTGCAATACTTTTTCTAATATCTTTCAGTATAGAAAACAACACATTATCAACTGCTGAATCTTTCGCCTGATGAGCAATGGTTATATCATCATCATCTTCTTCTTCTTCGTAATTATGATCTTCCGGTACGAGTATAGGATATGATTGTTCAAGATATTTGCGACCTCTTTCCATAACGCTCAAAGTTCCGTAAGATTCAATAACTTTATGTATAAAACCCTCAATAATACATTGACGAATTACAGCCTTCCACCAATTAACGTTTTTATCTCCTCCTGCTCCAAACTGCTCAAGTTTATGATGTTTACAATTTTTAATCTGAGTATTATTTATTCCTATAATGATATTTACAATATGATCACCCTTAAACATTTCTTTGACAGCAAGAATTGTTTCAATAACAAGTTTTATATCTTGACTGGCTTCAACTTTTGTTTTAGGATTTAAACAATTATCACACGCACCACAATTTTCCTCATGAAATTCTTCTCCAAAATACCTTAATATGTTAGCTCTTCTACATACAGAACTTTCTGCATAAGAAATGGTTTCATTCATAAGTTCCATTGCTACTTCCCGTTCAGATACTGATTTATCAATTAAAAACTTTTCAAGTTTGACAATATCTTTTTCAGAATAAAATGCAATACATTTACCTTCACCATCATCTCGCCCTGCTCGTCCTGTTTCTTGATAGTAACCTTCAAGGCTTTTAGGCATATCATAATGAATAACAAATCGCACATCAGGTTTATCTATACCCATTCCAAATGCAATAGTAGCAACTATTACATTTATTTCTTCCATTATAAATTTATCCTGATTTTCTGCACGGGTTACAGAGTCAAGACCTGCATGATATGGAAGTGCTTTTATCCCATTCAGCACCAAAGTTTCTGCTACTTCTTCTACCTTTTTACGACTTAAACAGTAAATTATACCCGATTTGTTAGGATTCTTTTTTATAAATTTTATAATTTCTTTATTGACAGCCATTGTATCTTTTGGCTTTGGACGTACTTCATAATAAAGGTTAGGTCTATTAAAAGAAGAAATAAAGATTTGAGCATTTTCCATTTGAAGATTCCTTATAATATCTTGCTGTACTTTAGGAGTAGCTGTTGCCGTAAGCGCAAGTATAGGGCATACATAAGGATTAGCACGCCGATATTCTATAGCATTTATAATTTCTCTTAATTTTCTATATTCCGGTCTAAAATCATGTCCCCATTCAGAAATACAATGTGCCTCATCTATAGCATAAAAACTTATATTGATAAAAGAAAGAAATTCTGCATTTTCTTCTTTTACCAAACTTTCCGGAGCAACATAAAGCAGTTTAGTTACACCTGCAAGCATATCATCTTTCACTTGTTGAATTTCAAGTTTTGAAAGAGACGAATTCAAAAAATGAGCAACACCATGAACAGCACCAAAATTTCTTATAGCATCAACTTGGTTCTTCATAAGAGATATTAATGGAGAAACTACTATTGCCGTTCCCTCACTTATCAAAGCAGGTAACTGATAACAAAGACTTTTTCCACCTCCTGTTGGCATTATAACAAAGGTATCATTTCCAGCCAATAAGCTACGTATAACTATTTCTTGATTACCTTTGAATTTTTCAAAACCAAAAATCCGTTTTAATTCAACAAAAATATCTTTCCCGTCGGTTTTAAGTTCTCTTTTACTCATTTTATAACATATATTGTTTATCTTTGCAAAATAAAATTTTGTTTTTCTATATTACTTTTATCAGTGTTTAAAGTTAAACAAAGTACAAAAGTATAAAAAATTTTGATAATATGGTAAATACAAACGAAGAAATAATTAAAATTGCAAAAAAAACTATTCGCGAAGAAGTGCAAAGCATTGAAAATCTTACAAGTTATATCAATGAAGAATTTGCAAAAATTGTACGTATTATTTTTGAAAACAATGGCAGAGTCGTAATAACAGGAATAGGAAAAAGTGCAAATATTGCAACAAAAATTGTTTCTACTCTCAATTCCACAGGAACACCATCTATTTTTATGCACGCAGCAGATGCTGTTCATGGAGATTTGGGTATGATTCAGCAAAACGACATAATAATATGTATATCCAAAAGCGGAAATACGCCGGAAATAAAAGTCCTTGCTCCACTAATTAAACACGCTGGCAATATTTTAATAGCTCTTGTAGGTAATCCAAAAAGTTTTTTAGCGAAAGAAGCTGATTATATTTTGAATTGTTATGTAGAACGTGAAGCATGCCCAAATAATCTCGCGCCAACGAGCAGTACAACTGCTCAATTAGTAATGGGTGATGCTATTGCAATGGCTCTTTTGGCTATGCGTGGTTTTACAAGTAAAGATTTTGCCAAATATCATCCCGGAGGTTCATTAGGAAAACGGCTTTATTTGAAAGTAAGTGATTTATATCCAAATAATGAACGACCGTTTGTCGCACCAGACACCTTACTTGCGCAAACAATTCTTGAAATAAGTTCCAAACGATTAGGATGTACTGCTGTTATTTCATCGGATAACAAAATATTAGGTATTGTAACCGATGGTGATTTACGGAGAATGTTATCTAAAGATTTTAATGAAAATATGAAAATAAACACTAATTCCTTACATTCTTTAATTTCTTTAACATCTTTAACAGCCAAAGACATTATGACTACAACGCCAAAAACCATTATGGAGACAGAATTTGCTGCTAATGCTTTAACTCTTATGCGGCAAAACAGCATAACACAATTACTTGTAACAGACGAAAATCATAATTACAAAGGTGTTATTCATCTTCACGATTTAATAAGGGAAGGAATAATTTAGACACCTTTACTCTGCCTGTTGTTCATTGTTGATAATTACTTTAATTATATAACAACAAAATCTGTATATAACCATTAGTCAAACATAAATTGCCTGTAAAATATTTTCACTTTGGAATAAAATATCTTTATTTTATTCTGAAAATTTATTGTTTTTGATTATAATATCCCTGTTTTTTTATTAATTAACCTTAATATGTAAATATAATGGATTAGTTTTAAATGGTTTTTATCAAAAATATGATAAAAAATTATGCAGGATTAGTTCGTACATCCATTATAGTTAGCATAACCATTATTTTAATTGACACTTTAAAGAGTGTTTTTTTCTATCCATTTAAGGTAAGCATCATAACCTTTATTGATAGGAATAGTTATTATTTGCGGAATTTCATAAGGATGAATAATTTTAATTTTTTCTTCTATTTTTTTATATAGAATTTTTTTTGTCTTAATAACTAAAAGTAACTCCTCTGTTTCTTCTTTTTTATCTTTCCATGTATAGATACTTTTTACAGGAAATACTTGTACACAAGCAGCAAGCTTTTCATTTACCAATGAATTAACTAAAAAATCTAATCCGGCTTCATTGTTTGGATAAGTTGTTGTTATGATTATATATTTTGTTTTTCGCGTAAACATAAATGCTTGTTTAAGTATAAAATAATTATTTTAATAATCAACATTAAAATTGTCTTCCAATCTCCATTCTGCACATGAAGTAGCTGTTTCATACAATTTTATGTTAGAAAGAATTATGTTTTTTGGCAAACGTGTAGAAATTCTTTTCACAAAATCACTCAACATATTTTCACATGTAGGTTGATATGGAACAAAAACTATTTTTGTGTCTTTAATATTGATAAAACGACTATCATTTTTTAGAACAATAGCGTGATCAAAACTATCAAGTATTTCCTGTTTAACTATTTTTTTTAAATCAGCAAAGTCCATAATCATACCTAATTTCGGAGAATTTTCATCATAAACAGGTTCTCCTTTGAGTGTAACTAAAAGTTTATATGAATGTCCGTGAATATTTTTGCACAATCCATCATAATTATCCAAAGCGTGCGAAGCTTCAAATGTAAATTCTTTTGTTATTCTTATAATCATACTTCTTTTATTTATAATTACATCTTTTGTGGTACATCTATTCCTAAAAGGTGCATTGCTGTTTTAATAGTTCTTCCTGAAAACTCTGTTAATTGCAGTCGTATAAGTCGCATTATTTTATTATTCTCCTTTAATATAGGCGTATCTTGGTAAAAAGCATTAAAAACTTTAGCTAAATCATAGGCATAATTTGCAATTACCGCAGGAGAATAATTTGTTGCGGCTTGTTCAATCACAGATGGAAAAGCATATAAAATTTTTATCAGAGCCAATTCCTTGATATTAAATGTTATTAACTCTTTTTCGCAATCTGTGATAATTGTTGCTTTTTTCAATATAGAATTAATTCGTGCAAATGTATATTGTATGAATGTTCCCGTATTACCATTAAAATCTATTGACTCTTGAGGATTAAAAAGCATATTTTTAACAGGATCTACTTTCAAAATAAAGTATTTTAATGCTCCGAGTGCTAATTGTTTGTATAGTTTATTCGCCTCCTCTTCTGTAAATTCGTCTGTTTTTCCGTGAGATTGAGTTTGTTCTTTTGCTATTTCTATCATAGATGCTATCAAATCGTCAGCATCTACAATAGTTCCTTCACGTGATTTCATTTTTCCTGTGGGCAATTCCACCATTCCATAAGATAAATGATAAAGATTATCTGCCCATTCAAAACCTAATTTCTGTAAAACTAACTTTAATACTGAAAAATGATAGTTTTGTTCGTTACCAACAACATAAATAAGTCTATCAGAATCAAAATCTTTATGTCGTAAACAAGCTGTTCCCAAATCTTGAGTCATATAAACCGATGTTCCGTCTTTGCGTAAAAGAAGTTTTTCATCAAGTCCTTCATCTGTCAAATCTATCCAAACGGAACCATCTTCTCTACGATAAAACACCCCCTTTTTCAAACCCTCATTTACAAGTTCCTTACCTAAAAGATAGGTGTTGCTTTCATAATATATTTTATCAAAATCTATCCCTAAATTTTTGTATGTTTCCTCAAAACCTTCATAAACCCACCCATTCATTTTTTTCCATAACGACATAATTTCTTCATCTTTTGCTTCCCATTTTCTTAACATTTCTTGTGCCTGAAGCATTAAAGATGCATTTTGTTTTGCCTCATCCTCACTCATTCCTTTTGATTTAAGAGCTTCTATTTCAGCCTTATATTCCTTATCAAACACAACATAATACTTCCCAACTAAATGATCCCCTTTCATATTGCTTGATTGTGGAGTTTCTCCATGCCCGAATTTCTGCCATGCAATCATTGATTTACAAATATGAATCCCTCTATCGTTAACTAAATTTACTTTTTTCACCGCATAACCATTTGCTTTAAGTATTTCGGAAACAGACCATCCAAGTAAATTATTACGAATATGTCCAAGATGTAAAGGTTTATTAGTATTTGGAGAAGAGAATTCTACAACCACAGGTTTCTCGTTTTTTGCCGGCTTATATCCAAAATTTGGATTACTATAGTTTTCTATTATAAAATTAAGCCAGTAAGACTGATCAATAGAAAAATTAAGAAAACCTTTTATTACATTAAAGTCAGCAATATATGTACAATCGTTTACAACATATTCCCCAATTCCATTTGCTAAAACCTCAGGTTTTTTTCGAGCCTGTTTCACAAAAGGAAAAACAACTAAAGTAAAATCACCTTCAAATTCTTTTTTTGTTGGTGTTAATATTATATTTTTTGTGTTAATATCAATACCATAAAGATTTTTTAAGGCTTGAACTATAGAATTTTGAAGCATAATATCTATCATAATATAGAATATATATTTTATTTCTTTTGAATTTGCAAAAATAATAAAAAGAAAAAACAACACTTTTCGTCCTATATACTAAAAATACTTACTTATTGCACCTATTCTAAAATAATAACAAAGAATATATCTGCAACAATATATGTTTGTTATTTACATTGAAATGAGTATTAAAATAAGTTATAACACATTGTTATTATATACGTTATAAAACTTTGATTTTTTTGACAAAAATCGCTGATTTTACAGTATGATATTGTGATAAATCTTTATAAAAATCAAATAATTGTTGAAAATAACATAAATGACAAAAATAAAATACTTAAAACATAGTTCTTATAAACTTTTTAGAATAGAAAGTCATAATTTTTCATACATAATAATCTTATTTTTTAATTAGAAAATCAAATTTTCTGTAATTCTTTTTAACTGAAATAAGAGAAAAAAATAATTTTTTCTCTTTGAAATACAGTCTATTATAGGGAAAATAGAAAATTTTTTTTGAAAAAGTATTGTTTATAAAAAATTTATTGTACTTTTGCATTTGAAAGTTAAGTCAAAGTATACATAAAAAGAATAAAAATTAAAGTTATTAACAGTAAAATAAGTTATAAAAGAAAAAATAAAAAAGTATAACAGAAATAAAAATAAATTAATATTTGACTTAATTGATTAAAAATCTATATTACCTGTATAGTATCCAAATCTTTAAGTATATTTATATAGATGACTAAAAAACAGATGGCAAAAGTTCTGTTTCATACGTTGAAAAAACGTAAAACTAAAATAAAAATTTAAGTTTAAGAAAAAAAACTTAAAATATTTAAGAGCGGGGTTGTTTATAATAATTAAATTAACAAACTTCATAATGTCAAAAATCCGCCTCGCTCTCTTTTTTAGATTTATATTTTACTGCTTATGCAGTGTATCATTATTCCAAACCACCCAAAAGTTTCTTTATTTGTCGCAAAAAACATATTAAATTTGTTAAATTAATCTGTCATTTTGTCACATTGCAATGAAGAAAAAGTAAGTTTACTTACAACTTTGGAGTGGTTTATTGTTTATAGTCTTCTAAATAATAATAAATTATTGAAAAAAGAAATTTAATAAATTAACAACAAATGATTTTACGTGTAACGATTTATTATGTTTTTTATGGGTAAAAGTCAAACATAAACAATCTTAAAATATTACCTATATGTTAAATATAAGTAACAACTATTATTAAAACCATTACTTGACGGGGAGAATATTATATGTTTCACCCCGTTTTTTTATCATGATATTAGAAAAAATATTAATTTTGTTTTTAATATCAAATATATAATTATAAATGAATACAAAATTTAAAGTTAAAATATTGGCAGGCATTGCTATATTTTCATTTGTTTCTGTCAGTAGTTTTGCTCAATTGCAAAATAATTCAAAAACAAGCAATGTATCAAAAGAAATAACAGGCAAAATAGAAAAAATTACAATTTTTCCTCATCAAGCTTTGATTGAAAAAGAGGCAAAGATAACGCTCAAAACGGGAAATAATGAGGTAATTCTCGTTGGTAATTCGGAGTTTATGATTGCCAATTCTCTACAATTTCAAACAGATGAGCAAGTTATGGTAACGGATTTTACACCTTCGCTGCGATATGTGCAAAATAAAGCGGATGAAAGCAAGTTTTCTCAAGACACAAAACGCCGAATAAAATTATTGAGAGACAGCCTTGATGCAATAAATTACCAACAGACAGCAACAAAGAACCTCATTGCAGTGATGCAAACCGAGCAAACAGCATTAAAAAACATGAAATCTATATCAAATTCGCAGTCTGTTGATACAGTTGGCAAAATTAAGGACGCAATAACCTATTTTCATCAGAAAATGACGGAGTTGAATGAGAGTATTCAAAGGGAAAACCGCACTCTTGCAAAACGTCAGGAACAAATAACGGCAATTCAAACGGAATTAAACCTGATTATTCAAGATGAAACAGAGGATAACGTCATGATTCGCAATCAATATATCATAACAATGAACATTTACAGCGAGAAAGCGACGGAAATAACTCTTTATTACAACTATCATGTTGGTAATGTGGTGTGGCAACCTATTTATGACGTGAAATTTTCTGACCCAAAAGTCCCTGCAAAGTTCGTTCTCAAGGCTCAAGTTACACAAAACACAGGTGAAGACTGGAAAGACATAACTTTGGTGTTTTCAACCGAAAGTTTGACGGGCGAAAATCTCGGAACACTCTATCCTTATTATCTTCACAGTCTGCAACCCATTGTTTTGAAACAGACAAGAGGAGTTAAAGAGGAAGAAAGTATGGATTTATACAATGCTGTTTCAAGTGCAGAAAAAGCCGTTTCAACCGATGCATCTCCTATTAACGCCGTTCAAGCTTACACTCAACTCACTCAAACCGAAACAACAATGCTTGGAAAAGAATATACAGTTGGTACGAAGCACACTATTTTGTCGGGCGAACGGCAAAAAACCATTCCTTTGGAAACAAAAGCCAAAAATGCAACTTATAAACATTTTGCCATACCTAAACTTTCCAAAACAGTTTTTCTTTCTGCTCGCATTGCTTCGTGGGAAGAACTTGAGTTAATGGACGCTCCTTGCCGTATTTACCTTGATAATAGATATATAAACAATGGATATTTAACACAAAATCTTACAGATGACACTCTTTCCATAGAAACAGGACAAGACAAGAGAGTTACAACCGACCGCAAAATCGTTCGCACTAAACCAGAGAAAACTAACATTCTTTCTTCCATGCTGGAAAATAACGTAGAAGTTACTTTAATCGTCCGCAACGGCAATCAATATCCCGTATCTCTTAATTTGCAAGACCAGATTCCACTTTCGCAAGATAAAGACATCAAAGTAACGGCGATAGATACGGCTTTGGCTGAATATGACACAAAAAGCGGCAAACTTACTTGGGATTTAACTATAGAGGCGGGACAAAGCAAAACAATAAAATTTGTTTATAATGTCCGCTATCCAAAAGATACCAAACTGATATTAAATTAAAAAATTATATATAATAACCATATTTTATGTTTTTGCATTCTTCACACCAATATACTGGTATGTTTCACTTAAATATTTGGAATAATTATTGACTCATTTGATTGAACCGTAAGTTCATACAGATTATCTGTTTGAATATTCACTGTCATATTTGGAAGATAATTTGTGAAAGTACT
>JAISUE010000056.1 GCA_031272245.1 Bacteroidales bacterium | reverse complement strand
CGTTGAAATTTCGGCAGTCAGCGATATGGACAGCGAAATAACTCTCATAGACCTCACAGACCACACGGAAACTTCATTGAAGAACGGCAACACTTATGTAGCCAACGTCAATGAGGGTAGCAATGCAGGTCGTTTTGTCTTAAAGGTTGGCAGCGATGCAGGTTTGAATCAGGCAACAGGCGAAGAGACCTCTCTTGATATATGGACAGACGGTAACACTCTGACCGTAGTTGGCGACAACCTGACCGAAGTAACAATATATAATGTATTGGGACAGGAAGTTTATACCAAAAAGTTAAGCGGAAACTATTTCTCAACAACTCTCACCCTTGAAAGCGGATATTACGTTGTCAAGGCTAAAAGCAGTACCAAAAATAAAACATACAGTTTAATACATTAATTAAATTTCATAAATTCATAAATTATTAAGTTAGACGCGGGGGACGCGTAACAGTGTCCCCTTTTTTAAGAAAAAGACAAAAAAACATACTAAAAAATGAAAAAACTAATCACATTAATAGCAGTTTTAGTATTGACTTCAACAACGCTCTTCTCTCAACCCCCTACTCCCGGAGGCAATCCGACAGACGACACCTCATCGGTGGACGTATCCGCACCTTTGGCTACGGAATCTCTGTTGCTCATTGTCATGTGTGCAGGATATTACGGATATAAGGTTTTGAAAGAAAAGAAAGCGAAGAAAGTCAAGTCCCGAGTTGAATAGATTTTGTTATCTATTATATTAATTCAAATTTTATCCTCTTAAATGAGGAACAACAATGACAGCCTGTTTCAAAGATTTGAGATGGCTGTTTTTTTTATGATCTATTTTGTTATATTCTTTGTTCGTTCAATAGATTGCTCCATTCGCCAATCGTCAATCGCTTTTTGATTTCCCGATAAAAGAATATCGGGGACTTTCCATCCTTTATAATCGGCAGGACGGCTATAAACAGGAGGCGAAATCAATCCATCCTGAAACGAATCGCTTAAAGCCGACTGCTCGTCTCCCAGAACGCCCGGCAACAGTCTAACCACACTGTCGGCAATAACCGCCGCCGCAAGCTCTCCGCCCGAAAGAACGTATTCGCCGATAGATATTTCCATTGTAATCAAGTGTTCTCTCACTCTTTCATCTACTCCTTTATAATGTCCGCAAAGAATACAGAGATTTTCTTTTAACGACAGAGCGTTGCAAAGCGATTGAGTCATCAGTTGTCCGTCAGGTGCGGTGTAAATAATCTCATCGTAAGAGCGAGTTTTTTTCAAATCCTTAATGCAGTTGTCAATGGGTTCTATCTGCATCACCATTCCTGCTCCTCCTCCGTAAGCATAATCATCAACCGAGCCGTAATTGTTGGTTGCATACGTTCTAAGATTGACAACATTCACCGAAAAGAGTTTTTTATCTATTGCTCTGTGAAGTATTGACTGTGCAAAGATTTCCGTAAACATTGAAGGGAACAGCGTTATAATGTCTATGTGCATAACTTGATTATAAATTTATTTGGCTGCAAAAGTAAGAAAATATTCACTTGAAAAGGATTTGTCATAAAACTCTAATAAAAAATGAAAATAAAGAATATTATAGTTGAAAAAAGTTGCAAATACAATATTCTCAAATAAAAAAATGCACAAGTAGACGGAAACATATTTTAATAATTTTTAATCAAAAGTAATGCAAATTACAATCAAATAGAAGAAAATCAATCGCAAAAATAATTCAAAAATAGTCATTTTAAAATAGTATAAATCAAAAAAATAGGAATATGAAACAAAAAAAATTAAAGTAAAAGTTTGCTCAATTCAAAAATTTTATGTTTCTTTGCAAATTGGTTTAATCAAAAAAAACTTTTTAATTATGTCTGAAATTGCAACAAAAGTAGTAGCTATCGTAGTAGATAAGCTCGGAGTAGAAGAAAGTCAGGTAACCCCAGAAGCAAATTTTACAAGTGATTTGGGAGCTGACTCTTTGGATACAGTTGAATTGATTATGGAACTTGAAAAAGAGTTCAATATATCAATACCTGATGATCAAGCAGAAAAGATAGCAACAGTTGGTGCTGCTATTGAATACATCGAAAACGCAACAAAATAAACTCATTCCCTTATGGAAATGAAACGAGTTGTAGTTACAGGGTTAGGTGCACTTACTCCTATTGGAAATAATGTCAATGATTATTGGCAAGGTCTAATAAGTGGAGTAAGTGGCTCTGACTTCATAACCCTTTTTGATGCTTCTCAAGCCAAAACTAAATTTGCCTGCGAAGTAAAAGGCTTTGATTGCAATCAGTTTTTTGACCGCAAAGAAGCAAGGAAATACGATAGATTTGCTCAATTTGGTATTGTCGCCGCTGACCAAGCGATAACAGATGCAAATTTTGATTTTGATGTATTGGATAAAGATAGAGCAGGTGTTATTTGGGCATCAGGAATAGGAGGAATAATAACATTTGAAGAAGAAGTTATTAATTTTGCAAAAGGAGATGGATCATTGAAATTCAATCCGTTTTTTATTCCAAAAATGATTGCTGATATTTGTGCAGGTCATATTTCTATTAAGTATGATTTAAGGGGACCAAACTTTGCTACTGTTTCTGCATGTGCATCTTCAGCTCATGCTATTGCAGATGCTTTTATGCATATAAAATATGGTAAAGCAAATATGATTGTTTGTGGAGGTTCAGAAGCTGCTATTTCTCATTCAGGAGTAGGAGGTTTTAGTTCTATGCACGCAATATCTCAGCGCAACGATGATCCTAAGACTGCATCAAGACCTTTTGACAAAGATAGAGATGGTTTTGTTTTAGGAGAAGGTGCAGGAGCTTTAATTTTGGAAGAAATGGAACACGCTTTGGCTCGTGGAGCAAAAATTTATGGAGAAATAGGTGGTACAGGTTTAACGGCTGACGCTTATCATATGACCGCTTCTCATCCTGAAGGCAGAGGTGCTATGAATGCTATGCGTCTTGCAATGCAGGAAGCAGGTTTTGATTTAGACGATGTACAACATATAAATACTCATGGCACATCAACTCCTATTGGAGATATTTCAGAACCCAAAGCTATTGTTTCTCTTTTTGGTGATAAAGCTAAAAATATAAACATAAATTCTACCAAATCTATGACAGGACACCTTTTAGGTGCAGCAGGAGCAATAGAAGCAATAGCAACTATTCTTGCTATAAACAATTCTTTGGTTCCACCAACTATCAATCATTTTACAGATGATCCAGAAATACCAAACTTGAATTTTACATTTAACAAAGCACAAGAACGAAAAATTACAGGTGCCTTAACAAATACTTTTGGATTTGGCGGTCATAATGCTTGCATTGCTATCAAAAAGTTTGTAAAATAATCTTTGGTATCTAACTAAATTTAACATGAAATTCTTTAACAGAAACAAAGAAAGTAAAGAATTGTTAATGTTTTTAAAATATGTTCTTGGGTGCAAACCTAAGAACATATTTCTTTACAGACAATCTCTTATTCATCGTTCTTCTTCTCATTTGGATAGCAAAGGAAATAAAATAAACAATGAAAGATTAGAATATCTTGGTGATACAGTTTTAAATACTATTGTTGGGCATCATCTTTTCAAGAAATATCCTATGCAAGGAGAAGGTTTTTTAACTGAAATGCGTTCTAAAATAGTTTCAAGAACAAGTCTTAATAAATTATCAGTAAAAATAGGTCTCAATAAACTTATAGAGTATAGCAAAGATTCTAATGGAAAATTTGTTTCAATGGATGGAGATGCATTTGAAGCTTTAGTAGGAGCATTGTATTTAGATTTGGGATATAAAAAAACATACAAAATAATCACAACAAAAATTCTCAATATTCATTTGGATATTGATTCATTAGAAACAGCAGGTTGGAATTATAAGAGTAAAATCATAGATTGGGGACAAAAAAACAAACACAAAGTGTCTTTTGAAGTAATTGATACTATATATTTTCAAACTCGTAAACAATATAAGGTGCAAGTATTAATTGATGGCGAGCCAAAAGAAAGTGCAATAGAATTTTCTATTAAAGCTGCAGACCAATTAGCTGCAGAAAAAACATATAAAAAAATGGAAGAAAAAGAGTTAATATAAATATAAAACTCTAATGTAAAAACATGCATTTATACTTAAAGAATTTATTATAATAATCTATTTTGATTATCCATTGTTAAAATGGTAATAATAAAATTTGATTTCCAATTCAAAAAATCAAGTATTTGTTTATTTTATCTTTGATTTTGAATGTTAAAATCAAGATTTTAAAAAATCCTATAACGTATTTTCATAAAAAATAAAAGTAAAAAGATATTTTTGAAGATAAAAATCTTCCTTTTATTTTCATAATTAAAAGAAAAATTGTATCTTTGCAACTTGAAATTTAAGTAAAATGTTAACAAAAATCGTTTAGAAAAATGGCTAAACGGCTAATAATCAGAAAAAAAATGAAAAAAGACATTCATCCTAAAAATTATCGCATTTGCGTATTTAAGGATACATCTAATGAGCAAATGTTCTTTACCCGTTCTTGTGCTAATACAAAAGATGAGGTAGAGATAGACGGAGTGAAATATCCGTTGGTGAAAATGGAAATATCCAATACGTCTCATCCTTTCTTTACAGGAAAAGTCAAATTAGTTGATACGGCAGGACGTGTTGATAAATTTGAAAGCAAATACAAAAATAGAAAAAAACCAACGTTCTAAATTTATGTATTTTGTATGAATAAAAGAAGTCCTGTCTGTTATTTGATAGGACTTTTTTTGCTTATTTGTAATAAAACAATGATTGTAACGTTATAGCATTAAAAATTATAAATAGAAACAATGTATGAATTATATTCTTTTTGACGATACTTCTCGCGAAAATTTAAAGCCATTGACTTATACTCGTCCTGTTTGTGAAGTGAGAATAGGTATTTTAACCATTAGAGAAAAATGGGAACGGTATCTTAACTCTAAAACTTCAACATTAACAGAGGATTATTTAAGTGAAAAATATCCAATAGAGTTATCCGAGTCTATGATTTTAATTAATGGCTCTATTTGCCCTACTGCAGAAATGGTAGAAAAGATAAAACTTTTACAACCAAATCAAACTATTGTAGATGGAGAAACAATTATTGCTATGTATAAAACAAAGGAAGGATTTCTTGCAGATGAAACCGAAGCATCTGACAAAATGGAACTTGGCACTTCTGATTACATACACATTATCAATCCTTGGGATATTTTTGTAATGAATGACAGGGCGATTAGAGATGATTTTTCCCTAATTACAAAAGGACGAACAAGTGCAAAAATCAGTGAAACCAATAGAGTAATTTGTCCTGAAAACATCTTTATAGAAGAAAGTGCTGTTGTAGAATGTTCTATTTTGAATGCAAAAGATGGTCCTATTTATATAGGAAAAGATGCAGAAATAATGGAAAATTGCGTTATTCGTTCACCATTTGCAATGTGTGAACACTCTGTTTTGAAATTAAGTGCAAAAATATATGGAGCAACAACATTAGGACCTTATTCAAAGGTAGGAGGAGAATTGGCTAATGTTGTTATTTTTGGTTATTCAAACAAGGCTCACGATGGTTTTATTGGTAATAGTGTTATTGGGGAATGGTGCAATATAGGTGCGGATACAAATGCCTCAAATTTAAAAAATACTTATGAAGAAGTTCGTTTGTGGTCAATTTCTCAAAATACTTTTGTGCCAACAGGACAGACTTTTTGCGGAACAATTATGGCAGACCATTCTAAATGTGGTATCAATACAATGTTTAATACAGGAACAGTTGTAGGTGTCAGTGCAAATATATTTGGACATGGTTATCAACGTAACTTTGTTCCTTCATTTGTTTGGGGAGGTGCTTCAGGATTAAAACTTTATGATTTCAACAAAGCAATAGAAGTTGCTCAAAGAATGTATCTAAGAAGAGGAATGGTATTTTCTGATATTGAAGAACATATACTTAAAGCTGTTTATCATTTGACTTTACGAAATAAAGGTCTCAAATAACATTTTAACAACGTCATTTAATCTAAAAATGATGTCAAAGGAGAAGTAGCATTCGCAAAATTTGTTTGAATTGCAAGCCCCGATTCAAAAGCTTCTCTACCGGCTTCTATGGCTTTTGCAAAAGCACATGCCATTTCTACTGGTTTTTCAGCAATAGCAATAGCAGTATTTACCATAACTGCCGAAGCTCCTATTTCCATAGCTTCAGCAGCTTGAGAAGGAGAACCTATCCCGGCATCTATGATCACAGGAATATTGCTTTGAGTAAGTATTATTTCTAACATATCTTTTGTTTTTAATCCTTTGTTTGTTCCGATAGCTGCCCCAAGAGGCATAACTGCTGCCGCACCAACTTCTTCTAAACGTTTACAAAGCACTGGATCTGCACTACAATAGGGCAAGACAACAAAACCTAATTTTACTAATTCTTTTGTGGCCTCAAATGTTTCTATTGGATCGGGCAAAAGATATTTTGGATCTGGATGGATTTCAAGTTTAATCCATTTAGTTTGCAAAGCTTCAGCAGCAATTTGAGCTGCAAATATTGCCTCTTTTGCTGTTCTGACTCCGGATGTATTAGGTAAAAGTTGTATTTTTTCTCTATTGATATGTTGTAACATATCATCACTTTCGTTTTCTTCAATATTGATACGTTTAAGAGCAGTAGTTACCATTTCACAATTTGAACGAACAATAGCTTCTGACATTATTTTATTGGAAGAAAATTTACCTGTACCCAAAATTAAACGGGATTTAAATATCTTACCCGCAATAATTAATTTATCCATCTTGTTATATTTTTGACTTTGCAAAAGTAATAAAATTAACTTACACTTAATAATTATCTTCATTTTCCTTTTGAAAAATCAAATTTTGTTTTAAAAAAATCAAACAATTTCAATGTTAAATTAGTGATTTTTTATACGATAAAAAGTTAACACAAATAATATTAAAAATAAAATTATTACATTTGCCTCTGCTAAATTCTTAAATGAGAAACAAATGAATTATAAAGCAAAACTTCATAACATAAAAGCTTTTGTATTTGATTACGATGGTGTATTAAGTGATGGTACTATTTGGGTTGCAAATGAAAATCATTTGGTAAGGAGTGGGAATGTGAAAGATGGTTATGCTTTACAATATGCCTTGAAAAAAGGTTACTATATTGCTATTGTATCAGGAGGGAAAGGAGATAGTATAGAAGCAAGAATGAAAATGTTAGGAATAGAAGATGTTTTTCTCGGTTCACACAAAAAAAAGGAGATTTTTCTAAATTATCTTAAAATGAGAAAACTTTCAGCAGATGAAGTATTATTTATGGGTGATGATATTCCGGATTATGACGTAATGATTGAGGCTGGTATAGCAACATGTCCTGCTGATGCGGCTGAAGAAATAAAACAAGTGGCAGATTATATTTCGTTTAAAAAAGGTGGTGATGGGTGCGTCAGAGATATAATTGAACAAGTTTTACGTTTGCAAAACAAATGGTTTCACGAAGACGGTAAAGCGTGGTAAAACAATATATAATATATATGATATGTTTAGCTTGGTTTATTCCAATGAATGCTCAAAAAAATCAAATGGAGCAAAAGGCTACTTATTATCATAACCGATTTGAAAAACGTAAAACTTCTACAGGAGAAATTTTTTCTCAACAAAAATATACTGCTGCTCACAAGACATTACCTCTTAACAGTCTCGTAAAAATAACTAATAAAGATAATGGACGATCGGTTATTGTAAAAATAAATGATAGATGCCCACGTAATAATGTTATAGATATGTCTTTAAATGCAGCAAAAAGAATACTTGTTCACAAAACAGGGACATCAAATGTTATTGTTGATATGTTGGATAATAACTATCTGGCTTTATGGGAAAAACAGGACAATATATTTCAGATATTTGATAGAATAGAATTTGAAGAAAATTACGCAGTATTAGATGTTGACAGTACAAATAATTTTGAGAAAACTTTTTTGTTCATATATTATATTAAGGTGTTAAATATCAAAGATGAGATTTCAGCAAAAAAACTTCTTAATAGATTTTCACAAGATTTAAGGACTAAATGTACAATAAAAAAAGTAAATGAACAATATTTTATTTATATAGGAGGATTTTTATCAATGGAAAAGGCAATAGACGTTGCTCAGGGCTTAAAGTCAAACTATTTATTATATTTAGAAATAAAAAACAATGATAATAATGGAAATTAAATAAATTAGAATAAGAAATTTTGTGAAAAAAAAAATTAAAAGTTTTGTCGTTAAATAATTTTTATTACTTTTGCACATCTGCTTTTTGAAAAAACAGTTGAAAAAAGGGGGAAAAGAAGTGGAACAAATTAGTTGGAATTATAGGACATACTGATGTAAGGTTATGTATAAACGATTAAGAATACGATTTAATAGAAAGCCTTTGTTACTTTTTATTTTTGTAATATTGGCTGTTGTTGTGAATAATATATATGCACAACAAGAACCTCATTTTACCCAATATATGTTTAATAGACTCTCTTATAATCCTGCTTATGCAGGCAGTAATGGAGCAATTTGTTTAACAGGATTTTATAGAAACCAGTGGTTAGGTATGCAACTTTATGATTCTCGTAATGGTTCCGAATCTGCGGCTGCTTTGCAAACAATGAATGTTACTTTTGATATGCCAGTTAAATTTCTTCATGGAGGAATAGGAGCGACTATTATGACAGATCAAATAGGATATTGGAACAATAATTATATTAAAATTGATTATGCTTATCGCTTACAGCTACCAAAAGGTAATTTATCTTTTGGTTTAGAGGCTCAACTTGTCAGTGCTTCTTTTGACATGACGCAACTTTTCGGTTCAAGTGATATAGACGAGAAAGACAATATAAATATTAAAGATCCTTTATTATCCGGTGCTTCGGAAGTAAATGAAATGTTATTTGATTTGGCTTTTGGTGTTTATTATTTAGTTCCGGGAAAATTTTATGCAGGTTTTTCTGCTTCAAAATTATTAGAAACAAAAAGTGATAAACTTTTGTGGCAAAACAGACGTTTTTATTATTTTATTGCAGGATATGAATGGGTTTTACCAACATATCCATCTTTAAAGATTATGCCGTCTGCACAATTTAAACATGATTTTGCTTCTAATGATTCATGGCAAATATATGGGAGTGTATTGGTTGAATACGAAAATAAAGTATGGGGAGGTGTAGGAGCGAGATTAAATGATGCAGTTGCTATTCTTGGTGGTTTTACTTGGAATAATTTTAAAATTGGAGTGTCTTATGATATACCTACTTCCAGACTTTCTACTACAGGATTCGGATCATTAGAATTAATGTTAAGATATTGTTTCAAAGTTGAAAATCCTCCGAAACCTAATACAATATATGGAAATACGAGATATTAAAAAATTGATAAATAAATGAAAAATAATAATAAATGTAACCTTTTTTACGTTCCTGCGTATAGGAAAATGTTAAAAAGTAAAATAAAAATTATAAGATAAGTAAATTAATGGATATAAAAGCTTTAATTTGATATGAAAAAAATGTTTTTGTTATTATCCGCAGCATTATTTATGTTCGGATGCAGTTCTTCTGATAATGGAGAATTAGTAGGTGTGCAAGATAGACCGGCTACAAACGATGTTCAACCTTATGGAATGGTTGCTATTCCTCAGGGTAATTTTATGATGGGAACAGGAGATGAAGATCCTTTTCACACAAATAATGTGCAACCCAAAAGTGTTCAAATTGCCGCTTTCTATATGGATGAAACGGAAATAACTAATAATAAATATCGTCAATTTGTTTATTGGGTACGAGATTCAATAGCTATGAGAATGCTTGGAGAAATTAATCCAGATAGGTTTCTTATTGCAACTGACCAATATGGAGAAGATTTAGAAACTCCAAGATTAAATTGGAAAGCAAGAAAATATATTAATTTTAGTTCAGAAAACGAAGAAGAACGAGAAGCACTTGAAGCGCTGTTTGTTCCTGTTGATGAAAGGTATTATGGTAAAAAACAAATAGATATTACTAAACTAAATTATGAATATTACTATTGGAACTTGGATATGGCTGCGCAAAAAAACCTTACAGCAGGCTCAATACCTGAAGAATACAAAGGTTCTCCTTTGGCTGGACGTCCAGTAAATAATAGGAAGGCTCTCTTGAAGAAAGATGTTATTAATATTTATCCGGATACATTGTCATGGATGCACGATTATGTAGGTTCTTATAATGAACCTTTGACGCGTTCATATTTTGCAGCACCTGAATACGATGATTATCCTGTTGTTGGTGTTACATATAAACAGGCAAAAGCTTTTTCTATATGGAGAACTTTACTAATGAATAATAAACTTGATGAAAAAGAAATGTCTAATGTATCAGAATTTCGTTTACCAACAGAGGCAGAGTGGGAATATGCAGCAAAAGGCGGGTCAATAAATTCTCCTTATCCATGGGGAGGTCCTTATGTTCAAAATGGTAGAGGTTGTTTTATTGCAAATTATAAGCCAAGAAGAGGTGCTTATGATTTAGATGGTGGATACACTCCTATAATATGTGGACATTTTGCTCCAAATGATTTTGGGTTGTATGATATGGCTGGTAATGTAGCTGAATGGTGTGATGATGCTTTCAACGAAAGTGGATATAAATTAACTAATGATATGGCTTCTTCATATAGATTTGCGCCGGGAGATACAGATGAATTGGCTTCAACTCGCAAAGTTGTAAGGGGTGGTTCTTGGAAAGATATAAAATATTATATTCAAACGGGAACACGTAGTTGGGAATATCAAGATACAGCAAAATGTTATATTGGTTTCCGTTGCGTTCAATCGTTCTTAGGTAGAAATCAGGGAGATAATCCAAAAACATCTTCAAACGTTTATAGACACTAATCATATAAGTTATAATAGAAGTAAAATAAAATCAAAATTACTATGAATATAGATAGCATTGTAAGAAGTAAAGCGTATAAAAATACAACAGCAAAATTATACGGAATAGGCGCTGCAGTAGTTATTATTGGAGCATTGTTTAAAATTCAGCACTGGCCAGGTGCAGACATCACATTGATTCTTGGTATGAGTATTGAATCTATCATTTTCTTTGTTTCTGCTTTTGAACCTTTACACGTTGAGTTTGATTGGTCCTTGGTTTATCCTGAATTAGCTGGAATGAACGCAGACGATGAAGCAAAGGAAAAAAGAGATGCAAAAGATAAGAAAAAGAGTGGTGATGCTGTTCAAGAATTGGATAAGATGTTAAATGAAGCTAAAATAGGACCTGAACTAATAGAAAGTTTAGGAATAGGGTTAAGAAATTTATCTGACACAGCGAATCATTTAGGTAGTGTTGCTAATGCTGCTGTTGCATCTGAACAATTTACAGAAAACATGACTCAAGCTTCTGACGCTGTAGCAGAAGTTTCTGCGGCTTACAAAAGAACGGCTGAAAATCTTAATAAAGACTTATTAGTATCTGGTGATTATCTTAATGCTGTTCAAGATGCAACCAATGCGGTAGGGACATTAGCTAACATTTATAAAGAAACAGCAAACGCTCTTTCTTCAGGCGATGTTACTTATCTTGATGAATTGAAAACAATGGCAGCAAGTCTTTCTTCAATTAATGCTTTATATGAGTTGCAAATTCAAAATTCGTCTTCACAATTAGAAGCTACTAAATTAGTTCAAGAGAGAATAGATAATTTAGTTTCTAATTTTGCAGATACAGCAGAAAATGTTTTGCGTTACAAAGAACAGGTTAATGCTTTATCTAAAAAAGTAGGTGCTTTAAACGATATATATGGAAATATGCTGGCTGCAATGCAAGTTAAAGCATAAATTAATATAACACTAATAGCAAATAATTTTTTCATAATAAAAAGAAAAATAAGATATGGGTGCTACAAATTGTCCAGAAACGCCACGGCAACGAATGATATCAATGATGTATTTAGTCTACACAGCAATGTTAGCGCTAAATGTATCTGCAGAAATTTTGCAAGCATTCCAAACTGTAGGTGATAGTATGGAAGTAACCAATAAACTATTGTTGTCAAAAGCTGAAAGTTCCTATCAACAATTTGAAAATGCTTTTAAGGCAAACGAAGCAAAAGTTGAAGAAAATTGGAATAAAGCTTTAGAAGTAAAAAAGGCAACAAAAGAAATGATAGAGTATTTAGATAATATCAAATATGAACTTGTTGCAGCTACCGATAAATTAAAGGGTGGAACAGCTGAAGCAAAACAAATATTAGAACAAAAAGGTTTTGAAGGCGTTGTTCATAAAGATAATTTTGATGTACCAACACATTATTTCTTTTCAGACGAATCAGGAGAAACCGGTAAAGTTATGGAGTTGAAAAACAAAATAGATACTTATCAGGCAAAAATGCTAAACCTTGTTGATAATAGGTATAAAGATAGAATTAAACGTGTTCAGATTGATACAAAAACAGAGAGAAAAAGAGGTACTCAAATGCAAAACTGGCAGCTGTATAACTTCTATCATACTATTGTTATGGCAGACCTTGTTATTCTTAATAAATTGAAATCAGAAATACAAAATGCTGAATTAGATATTATTAATGTTCTTTATTCTGCTGTTTCTGCTGATGACTTCAAATTTGATGATGTTAGAGCTAGAGTTATTCCTAAATCTACTTATGTAATACAGGGTAACAACTTTGAAGGAGACCTGATTGTAGCTGCATTTGACTCTAAATCAAAATTAAGAGCGGAAATAATAGGAGGACAAACTTTATATAGTGATACTAATGGTATAGTTTCTCTAAAATTAGGTTCAGGTACATTAGGACCTCATAAGTATTCGGGAACAGTTTATGTAAAGAAAGATTTCGAAGAAAAAGCATATCCATTTGAAGGAGAATATTTCGTTGCCGCACCAACAGCAACTATTTCTTTAGATAAAATGAATGTATTTTATATTGGTGTTCCAAATCCTGTATCAATTTCTGTTCCCGGTGCAAATTCAGACCAAATATTTCCAACAATAACAGGTTCGGGGGCATCTATTGTAAAAATTGCACCTGGTAAATATGAAGTAAATGTAAAAACTCAGGGCAAGGCTACAATATCCGTTTCCGCTAATATGAATGGAAAAGTTATGCCTATGGGAACAAACGAATATAAAATAAAAGTTATGCCTAAACCAACAGCAATGATTGGAAATTCTCAAGGAGGCAGAATAGATAGAGATGTTTTAGCTGCAAATGGAAGAATTAGTGCTGTTATGGAAAACTTTGATTTCAATGTTAAGTATACTGTTAAATCTTTTATGATGTCCTTTACTACAGGAGGAGATGCAGATGTGCCTTTACAATCAAATTCTGCGAGTTTCACCCCTGAAATGTTAGCAAAAATAAATAAATTACGTAGAGGCAATAAAGTATATGTTGACAATATCAGAGTGTTAGGACCTGATGGAGAACGCCCTGCTGCAAATCCAACAATGAGTTTTACAATACAATAATATATAAGGAGATAAAAATAATGAAAAAAATAACATTAACATTAGCAATTATTTTTTGTTGCGGCTTGACAAGCACAGGCTATGCTCAAGTTATGGAAGAAGATGAAGAAAACGAACAATGGGTTAGTTTTTATGACGACGTGCATAAAGGAAAATTCAGACCTTTTGAATTTCCTTTTGTACGGAGAGCGGATATTGTTGCTCAAAAACGTATTTGGAGAGTAATAGATTTTAGAGAAAAACAAAATCAAATTTTCTATTATCCACTTCAACCAACTCAAGGCAGAGTTAGTTTGTTCTATGCTTTGGATAAAGCTGCTTTAGATGGTTCTATTAAAGTTTATGAAAATGACGATTGTACAGTGGAAGTAAATTGGTCGGAAAGAAAAAGTAAAATCATTCCTCCTAAACCAGGAACTATACGTATGTACGATGAAGAATTAGGTGAAGAAATAGAACGTGACACTACTTTTATCAAAGATATTGCTCCTGAAGATATTAAAAAACTTAGAATAAAAGAAGATTGGTTCTTTGATAAACAACGATCTGTTCGTGATTGTCGCATATTTAGTTTTGCGTTAATATATGACCAACCGGAAGGAAGGGGCGAAACAGCTTTGTTTTGGGTGCATTATGATGATCCTGAAGTAAGAAATCTTTTGGCAAATACAGAAGTTTATAATCCTTATAATGATGCGATGCGTATGTCTTATGATGATTTGTTCATTAAACGCAGGTTTTCAAGTTATGTAATGCAGGAAACAAATGTATATAGCAGGAGAATTAGTGATTACTTAACAGGTGAAGATGCATTGTTGCAATCTAACAAAATTGAAAATGATTTATTCCTTATGGACGAAGATATGTGGGAATATTAAAATATCTGTATTTATTTTCATTAATTCAAATTAAATCATAAAAAAAAGAGTGTTTCAAATTTTGAAACACTCTTTTTTTGTTTTTAGATTTTACTTTTGTTTCCAATATATAATCCCCAATACTAAAAGTACATTTTTTCACATTATCAAAATTCTTTTAAAGCAAAACCTATCATTTTCAACAACTTCAAAATTATTATTCCAATACTTCTAACTAATTTTTAAGTCCCCAAAAAACTTTTAATTTGGGATTAAAATGTTTGAATTTGTTCTCAAAAGTTTTTGATTTTGGAGAACAAATTTTTTAATATATTTAATATATATAATGCCGAATTTTGTAGTTTTATTATTGTTTAAAATCTATTCTCCGGTTGTTAAATACCCACTAATTATTTGACATATCATTTTTTTTACGAAAAATTTGCAGATTAAATATATTAATTGTATATTTGCAGCCTCAAATTTACCGTATTTATTAATTTTAAAATTAATTAAAATGAAAAAAACTTTATTTTTATTGATCGCAATAGTTTTTGCGATGCAAGGGTGGTCTCAAACAACAGTAGAATTACCTGTTGGTGCCGGAGGCAATATGAACAGTTTTTATACTCCATACTCGGATTATTACAATTATTCATATTCTCAAAGCATTTATGACCAAAATACTTTAGCGGCGGGTACAATTACTGCCATAAAGTATTATTACAATTTTGCGACAGGTACAACTAGAAATCCAATCAGTATCTATATGTATACTACAAGCAAAAATACTTTTGCTTCGGCTACTGATTTTGATTCGGTTCATCTTGGACAGCTTGTATTTAATGGAAGTATTACTTCCGCGACAGGTTGGGTAACAATTACTTTAGATTCCGAGTATTATTACGACGGAACAGGTAATTTACAAATTTCTGTAGATAATAATGCAGGTATGTGGACAAGTGGAGCACAGACACACGTTTGGAGAACATTTGCAACATCAGGTAACAAATCTGCTTACAGATTGGGAGATAGCTATAATGTTGATCCTCTTTTCCCTGTAACTTCTTATGCATCTCCAGTATCTTCTGGTGCTGTAGCGTTTGCTCCAAGTATTATTTTCGTAATGGAGCCTGATGATCCGACTCTTTGTTTTCCTCCAACAGGTGCAAATGCAATAAATGTTACAAACTCTTCTGCTGATATTGTTTGGAATCCTGATGTGAATGTAACAGGTTGGACTGTAGAATACAAACGGACTTTAGATACTTCATGGAGCACTGGTGAAACGACATATGTTACCGATACATTTGTTTCTATTGCGTCTCTTGATGCTAATACTAATTATGATGTAAGAATTATTCCCGATTGTTTTTCTGCTATAGCTGCTACGCTTTCTTTCCGTACGGCTTGTGGTTATATTACAACATTACCATGGATGGAAGACTTTGAAAGCAGTGCTAATGGTTCTAATTTAGCAGCTATTCCTACTTGTTGGGCAAGAAACACAGACTATTCAACTACTTACTATCCTTATGTTTCTTCATCGGCATCAACTGCTTATTCAGGCTCGCAATATCTTTCTTTTTCTTATGGAAGTACAGCAGCTCACACAGCAGCAGTAGCACCTCCTATTGACACTTCAATAGATATAACTACATTAAGAGTTAAATTCAAAATGCGTTATCCTACTGTTTATCCAACAACAGGTTTGCAATTAGGAATAATGACAGACCCAACTAACTGGTCAACTTTCGTTCCTGTTGGACCTCGTCAAGTAATTTCTACTGCTAATGTGTGGGAAGATAAGGAAATATACCTTAATACTTACGTTCCGACAGACCCAAGCAATCCGGGTAATTATATAGCTTTGGCAACAATGAATGGAGATGGATCAATGTATGCTTATGTTGATGACTTTGAAATAAGTGAAATACCTAATTGTGTAGCAATAGATTCTTTAAGTGTATCAAACATTACACTGACAGGTGCAGACATTACTTGGTCTTCTTCAGGCGGTGAATGGTTAGTTGAATACAAACCTGCAAGTATTAGTGATTGGACAGACCCTGCAGTTGTGTCTCAAAATGTATATACTAATTCATTATCTATTGTTGGCACACTTGCACACAGTACTAATTACGATGTAAGAGTGCGTGAAGTTTGTGGCACAGGTAATGTACTGGGAGAAGATTTCAGTGATTGGAGAATGATAGATTTTCGTACTGCTTGCGGTGCAATATCAACATTTCCACATTTTGAGAATTTTGATAGCAGTCCTTCCGGTGCTAATTTAGTATCTATTCCTACTTGTTGGTCAAGAAATACAAACTATACAACTGCTTATTATCCTTATGTTATGGCTACGACAACTTCTTATTCAGGCGGACAATGTCTTTATCTTTATGGACCTGCAAATTATCACATAGCAGAAGTAACACCTAAACTTGACACTTCAATAGATATAACTACATTAAGAGTTAAATTCAAAA
>JAISUE010000035.1 GCA_031272245.1 Bacteroidales bacterium | reverse complement strand
CGCTCCTCCTGTTACTAATATCCTGTTCATAATTTAGGAAGTGTTTTTATTTATTATCTTTTTATTATAAATTATTGTCTTTTAAGCCACTGCAACTATTGTTACCGTCCGTTCAACGTCCGTTGATTCCCGATTAACGTCCGTTGATTTTTGTTCAACGTTCGTTGATTCCCGATTAACGTCCGTTGATTTTCGTTCAACGTTCGTTGATTCCCGTTCAACGTCCGTTGATTTTCGTTCAACGTTCGTTGATTCCCGATTAACGTTCGTTGATTTTTGTTCAACGTTCGTTGATTCCCGATTAACGTCCGTTGATTTTTGTTCAACGTCCGTTGATTTTTGTTCAACGTTTGTTGAAAATGTATCAATAAATTTTTTCTTACTTGCAACCGAGGTTGCAAGAGTTCCAACCTTGGTTGCAAAGTTTAAAACCTTGGTTGCAAAGTTTAAAACCTCGGTTGCAAAGTTTAAAACCTTGGTTGCAGGAGTTAAAACCTCGGTTGCAAAGTTTAAAACCTTGGTTGCAAAGTTTGAAACCTCGGTTGCAAAGTTTGAAACCTTGGTTGCAAAAGTTCCAACCGAGGTTGCAGGAGTTCCGACTTTGGTTTTAAACCTTCCAACCGAGGTTGCAGATGTTCCAACCTTGGTTGCAAAAGTTCCAACCGAGGTTGCAAGGTTTCCAACCAAGGTTGCAAGGTTTCCAACCAAGGTTGCAAAGTTTCCAACCGAGGTTGCAGGGTGTTCCAAGGTTGGTTGAGGGCTTCCAACCGAGGTTGCAAAGTTTAAAACCTCGGTTGCAGGAGTTCCAACCTCGGTTGGAAACCTTGAAATTGCTTTTTTCAATAGTTCTAACTTTGCGTGAAAAGTTGCAAAAAATCATTCATTTTCACGGAAAGTTTCATTTATAACCCATTTCTCTCTTAACCGAAAAGCAGGAATGGTTTGCCGTTTAGCCTTATTCGCCGCAATGTTTCCCTTGACATTATTCTGCTCTGCCCATTTTGTTAGCGGAACGATTCTTTTTGCCGTCAAATATGCAATCCTTTTATTCAGAGATTCAATTAACAACAGGGCAAACAAAGCCGTAAATCCATCGTACTTCATCGTGGAAACGTAAGCATCAAACAAAGGATAGTAATCTGTATGTTTGCTTTTGTTTTGAATAATAATCGGCGGCAAATCCAAAAGAGCAAGTTGCTGATTGATAATCATTCTTCCTATCCGTCCGTTGCCGTCATTGAAAGGGTGAATCGTTTCAAGTTCAGCGTGAAAATGAGCAATTTTGTCTAAAAAATATGTATCCCTGTCGTTATTGTATTTTTCTACGAGTTCAATCATAAGTTCATTGACAAACAAAGGATTTGCACCAATATGATTGCCGACACTCACCCATTCTTTTCCCGTTCTGAACCTGCCTGCAATTTTATCGTTGATGTGCGTCAAAAGTATTTTATGAGAATTAAGAATTGAGGCAACGGTTAGCGGACTTTTTGTATCCTCCGTCAGTATTTTTGTAATGGCTGCAAGGTTCTTTGCCTCAAAGACTTCTCTTGTGTCAAGTCCCTTCCCGATTTTTCCCTCAATAATAATTTTTTCGGTATCTTTTAGCGTGAGAGTGGAATTTTCTATTGCATTGGAATTATAGACCATTTCGGGTATCTCCGCCAAAGCAATTTCTCTCAAAACGTTCTCGTTTCCTTTTGCAAGTTGTTGATAAGTTTTGCTTAATTCGGTTATTTTGTTTTTTGTTATTTGATTTATCATTGCTCTTTCCCTTTTGTTTTTTTAATCATTAAGTTTATTATTAACTCCCCGAACATCTGTTTTATAATAATAATGATAATTTACTGCTTTCATAACAGTTTTTCCGTTATTGATTTTATTTTTCAAGTCATCGTTATCAACCATTTTCACCACAACCGTATGTTTTCCCGCTTTGAGTTTCAAGGTTTGAAACCTGTCATTACAACATTGTTTTTTCGTTTTATCGGTTATTGTTTATTTTAAATGAGCATTTACACATTTTTCGGGGGAATAATTATCCTGTTTTACACATTTTTCGGAGGAATAATCACCTTAATTTACACATTTTTCGGAGGAATAATCAAGCAAATTGTCATATAAAAACGATTTAAACAATGAAATATTGAGAATGTCTTTGTCTAATCGTGTATTGTTCAAAGAGAAACGAACACTGATTTTGGGACAATACTTTTCTCTGAAAATTTTCAAACTTTTTGCTTTTACATTTGTTCCGCTTTTGGTTTCAATTGGAACAATATCAGAGCCATATTGCATCACAAAATCAACCTCACTTGTTTCTTTGCCTGTCCAATAATAAAGAGTATGATTTGCCAACTGTTGAAGGACAAACTGTTCTGCAATCAAACCGTTAAATTCATCAAAAATAGCGGTTTTGCTTTGTATTACTTCAAATGGAATTTCAGTAAGATTACGAAATAATCCAACATCAACAAAATACAATTTAAAAGCCGAAAAGTCGGCGTATGATTTTAACGGAATTTTGTCGCCACAACTTACCTGATTTATTTTACGTACAATTCCTGCATCAATCAACCATTCAATAGCCATTTCGTATTCTCTTGCCCTTGCACCTGATTTAACCGTTCCATAAAGAAACTTGTCGTTTTTCTTGGCAAATTGAGCGGGTAAGCTGTCAAAAACCTGACGAATACGGACAGCAGTTGTATTATCGGTATGTTTGATAAAATCTTTGCGGTAGTTGTTAAGGATTTCTGCCTGAATAGCATTTACATTTTCTACATTTCTGTTTTCAATCCAATCAACAACTGCTTCCGGCATTCCACCGATATACAAATATTGTTTGAACAAATCGGACAAAATTTCGTTGAATGTTGTTTCATAAGGATTTGCTTTCAAAAATTTTACAATATTTTCTCTATCGTTTGCCAATAAAAACTCTTCAAAATCCAATGGCTCTAATTTTAGAGTATTTACTTTCCCAACAGGAAAAGAAGTGCCTTTATGAAGAAAGATACCGAGCAAACTTCCTGCTGTAACAATATGATATTCGGGTGCATCTTCACAAAAATATTTGAGGGAAGTCAATGCTCGCGGCACTTCCTGTGCCTCATCAAAAATAATCAGCGTTTCGGAAGGCGTGATATTTATATTCAACATCAGTTCCAGCATCGTGATAATGCGTTTGGGGTCAATAGAGCCATTAAAAAGGTCTATCAACTCCTGACTCGGATTTTGGAAATTTATGTATGCCACATTTTTGAAATACCGCTTGCCAAAATCTTTCAGCAAATAAGTTTTTCCTACCTGTCTCGCACCTTCAAGCAAAAGAGGCTTCCTGCCTTTCCTGTCTTTCCATTTTATCAACTCCGACATTAATTTTCGTTCCATATTCTTTATTCTATGTTTTGAAATTATTGATTCATACTTTTTTATTTTTGTTTTGATTTTTGTTTTTATTTACATAATTGACATATTTTTCATATTACTTTTCTTTTCCCTTGCGGACGGTTATTTCTTTTTATTCTTAATTTTATTCATTGTAACAATCCTTAATTCACCCTTTATATGTATCTCGTGCCAAGAGGCAAATGTATATTAAATAGTCTTTTACTCTTGCAAATTCTTTTAAGTCGCCGCAACGATTATTACCGTCCGAAAAATCTTGGTTGCATAAACGAAAAAATATTATTTAACAACAGCAGCAAAAAGTTTGTGCCTCATTTGGATGACGGTGTAAGCAGGATTTGCCGTTTTAATTATCTCTTCCAAGACTTCGGGGTCGTCGGGCAAATGATAAGTACAGATTGCAATTTTCGGAGCAAAGGTTTTCAACACTTCGGTTGCTCCCCTCAATAAATCCCTTTCCGCTCCCTCAATGTCAGCCTTTATGAAATCTACTTTCTCAATGTTGTTTTCCTTAACAAAATCGTCAAGTTTCACAACCGCTATCGTTTCCTTTATTTCGCCTCTGTCCATTGAAATTGAGTTTGCTCCGCTGCTGCGTGTCTCAATGAAAATATCCATTTCGCCGGTTCTGTCGCCCAAAGCCGCAGCGATTGTGTTTATTTTGCCTCCCCCAGCCTCTTCGTTCAATTCTTTTGTCTGCTGCAACCAGTCGTACATCTGTTTTGTGGGTTCAAAAGCGTAGGTTGTTGCTCCCTTTGACGAACAGTATGCCGAAAAATCCCCTATCCACGCACCCGCATCTATAACAACATCACCCGCTTTCACTCTTACGTCAAAAGTTCCGTCTTTATAGCCATAAGGACCTTCTTTGGTATAAAGGTCTATCTTTTCAACGGTTTTCCTGTCGTAACTGTCGTCGAAGAAACACGGTACAAGAAGAACGTCCTCAAAGATTGCCGCAAGTTCCCGCATGTCTTTGGTTTTGCTGATGTCGGGAAACCTTGCTCCCATAAAATCAAAGTATGCCTTTTCTCCGTCTTTTTTAAGATAAAGTTTGCAAAACCTTTTGGTATAAAGGTTTTCAAAAAACGGAATGATTATCAGTTCTCTGTTTAATTTTAACGCTATGCTGTCCGAAGTTTTTATCCCATAGACAAAGAACATTATGATTCTTTTAATTGCTTTTGCACTCTGTTTAATTGCACTCATTGTAATTTTTTTATTTCTGTTATTCTTTTATGCTTTATTTTTAAGTCCCAAGTCAAATATTACCGACTTGCCGTCCTTTGTTACCCGACTTCATACATTATATATATAAGGTGTCTCACTGCTTTATCTTTTTGAATACATTTCTTCGTAATACCTTTCATAATCGCCCGATGTTATATTGTCCAACCAGTGTTGATTGTCCAAATACCAGCGAACCGTTTTCTCAATTCCTTCCTCAAATTGCAGGGAAGGCTCCCAGCCAAGTTCATTCTTTAACTTTGAAGAATCGATAGCGTATCTCAAATCGTGTCCTGCTCTGTCGGTAACATAGGTTATAAGGTTGTCGCTCTCGCCTTCCGCATTGCCAAGCAGTTTATCCACAACCTTAATGATTACTTTTATCAGGTCAATATTTTTCCATTCATTAAAACCGCCGATGTTGTAAGTGTCGCCAATTCTTCCCCTGTGGAAAATAATATCTATCGCTCTTGCGTGGTCTTCAACGTAAAGCCAGTCCCTTACATTCTCTCCCTTGCCATAGACAGGAAGAGGTTTTTTGTTACGAATGTTGTTTATAAATAAAGGTATCAACTTCTCGGGAAACTGATAGGGTCCGTAATTGTTGGAACAGTTGGTTATAACAACGGGCAGACCGTAAGTATCGTGGAAGGCACGAACAAAATGGTCGCTTGATGCCTTTGACGCCGAATATGGCGAATGAGGGTCATACTTTGTCTGTTCGGTAAAGAGTGTTCGGTCAAACTTTAATGCACCATAAACCTCGTCGGTGGAGATATGATAAAAGAGTTTGTCTTTAAAATTTCCGTCCCAACATTCTTTGGCAGCCTGCAAAAGCGACAGCGTCCCTATAACATTGGTTTTTGCGAAGGTAAAAGGATCTTTGATACTTCTATCCACGTGGCTTTCGGCTGCAAGATGCAAAACGCCGTCAATTTCATACTTCTTAAACAGAGCGACAATGGTATCAATGTCGCAAATATCTGCTTTGACAAAGGTATAATTCGGTTCGTTTTCAATATCTTTCAAATTGGCGAGATTTCCCGCATAAGTCAGTTTGTCGAGGTTGATTATCCTGTACTGCGGATATTTTTTCACAAACAACCTTACCACGTGTGAGCCGATAAATCCCGCTCCTCCTGTAATTAAAATACTTCTCATGATTTATTGATTATTTTTTTTCTAATATATGTAAATATTCTGTTGTATTATTTGCTTTATGATTTCTGTTTTCGTCTTTATCTGCTTTAAAACGCTGGTAATCGGTCATAGCCAAATCATATTTGCCGTATTTACTCATAACTTTTTTTACATCATCAACCGACATCAAGCCTTCATTGTTATAACTCAAAAAGACATATTTGAATTTAGCTTTTTCTATTAAATTTTCAAATTCATTTAATACACTATGTTTGCTACAATACTTTGATTTATTATAATTTCTCAAGCCTGTTTTCCCTTGAGGAATGAAGTTGTCATATTTTGCAATAGTATTTAATAAATGATAGTTTGCTCCGTACTGTCTTTCATTGTAAGGAGGATCTAAATAAAGAATATCACCATCTATCTGTTTAATTAAAATGTTACTGTCGGTATTATAAACCTCGTGTTCATTGTTATTTGTATCATAGTCGGCAGGCAATAAAATCAATTCTTTTTGAGCAGAACTTTTAAGATGCTTTAGGAAAGCTCCATAAACAGAAGCCGTATTTGCAACCTTATCGGCACACTCTAACAAACTCGCCAAAAGAAAATAATATAAATTATCATTTATATGCTTTGTTTGTTTCCATTCCTCTATTTTCTGCCTTATTGTATCAATCTTTTTACCATTATAATCTGAAAAGTATTGTCTGTTACTGCCACTGCCATTACAATAATTATTATAAATAAATCCACCATCTTTTATTGATAGGGAATCCAATTCTGTTATGTAATTCCCTTTATTTTTTATCTCTAAATGGTTTTCAATATAATTCTTATTCAAAACATAACTGTAATATTCGCAATCATTGGAAATAACCTTTTTAACTTCACACTTAAAATTGCGGGCAACAATTCCTGTTCCTGCAAAAATATCGCAGAAAACTTTTTGAGACAAATCTCTGCCAACAACACTATAAATAGTGTCTTTAATAAAATTTGTCAGTTTATATTTTGAACCTATGTAATTCATTAATTACTCCTCCGGATAAAGTTTATTAAATACACTTTCAACGGCTTCTTTAGCTGCCAATTTACTAATTTTCTTTACACTTGTTTTGCGATATTCCACAGGGTCGTATTGATAACAACCAACACAACCTAAATCTGAATTGTAATTTTCATCTCCCAAATAAAAAGAATATGGATTACCCTTTATGTTTTTTGCGTCCCAACGTTTATTATCTTTCTTACATCGTTTGCAAATTTGGCGTTTTACTGTATTTGCTGCGGTGCATAATGGTTGAAAATCTTCTAATTTCTGAGTTTCTTTATTGGAAATTCTATCATCATTTTTCCGTCCGTCTTTGTGGTCAATCTGTATTTTGACATTTGCAGAAGAACCATTTACTCCAAGCATAACACAATTTTTATCTTTATAATAATCCTTTATATCTTTTCTTATGGATTGATTAAAAGATTGCTTTGTATTAAAACCGTTCAAACGATATGCAACAATTTTATTACCTTCTAATTTTTTCTCCAAAATATATTGCTTACATAAACTGCCATCACTTCTACTCCAACTGCCTCCATTTTCATGATATAATGAAGCATATTCTCCGACAAACTCTGATGTTTTAACCCAACGACTGATACCATTTTTATCCGGGTTAGCCAATTTAATAAATAAATCTTTTTTACTCATAATTAACTTTCTTTCTTAAAAACTAAAATATATTCGTGTTTAAAAATAAAATAATCGCTTTTTAAAGCCCTATATTTCCAAATATTATTTACTCCTATTTTCCCTCTGTTCCCTTCTATGTTTTTAACAATAATACCTTTTAATTTAACCTTAAAATTTCTTTTTATTGCATCTAATACATAAAAAGCCAAAGGAATTACTTCGCTATTTTTATAAACATCACCTATTACTATTCCAAAATACTTTTTATTATCCAAATAACATAGCGCATTATTCATTACCTGCACAAATTTATTCACAAAGGAAGTTAAATCGGATATTAGAGACAGGTCTTCTGCCTTATCAGTGAATTTAACTATATCCATATAAGGAGGATGTGCAATGACAAACTGCACATTCTTTTTTTGCAAATTAGACAATGATGTTTGCATTGCGGTATTGAAATTCTGTTCATTTACAACATCACATTCATTTATTTGATATGCCGTTTTGCTATCTAACATTTGCCCTTTCACATATTTAATAATATTTTCGTTTATATCAAAACCTATAAATTGTCTGTTTAGTTTTTCACATTCAAACAAAGTCGTTCCACTGCCCATAAAAACGTCAAGCACAACATCATTTTCTTTTGTATAACGACGAATAAGTTGATTTGGAATTTGCGGAATAAAATTTCCGTGATAAACATTGGAATGTTTGCCACTTTTATCTCTTTCACCAATAATCCACAAACTGTCAGTATTTATATCTATCTCTTTCCAATTATCCATATCTTAACTATTTTAATCTTATAAATATTTTTTCACAAACAACCTTACCACGTGTGAGCCGATAAATCCCGCTCCTCCTGTAATTAAAATACTTCTCATGATTTATTGATTTATTCTGTTTATTTCCTGTTCTATTTCATTTATTACTTCTTTATTCGCAATCTCTTTTTTCCCATTAACTTTTGCCATAACAGTTTTAGATAGTTTGAAATTTATTTTTATACTTAAAGTTTATTATTGTATCAACATCAACTAATTTTTCTTTCAACAGATGAGCATTGACAAAGGTTTTGTTTTCCAAATAAAGATATGCCATTAAATTATTATTGCTATCGTATTTTTGTTCGTCAAATTTCAAAAAAACTCTTTTGCCGTTAAGTTTCTTTTTCAGATATTCGGTTGCCCTGCCATTGATTTGCGGATTTTGTTTAATGCCTATCAAACGAATTATTAAATCATTATTAAGTCGTATGAGTTCGGGACTTATAATTTCTTTAACCATATAATATTGCTCACGCTCTTTGCTGTTTTTGTCTATCTTTGAACCAAACTGCATTTTTTTTATATCTATCTTTTTATCTATTTTGTGAGTATCTTTGAATTGATATGGTAAATGTTTTATTTTGTCATCAAAGTTTTTTGTGTCATTATTTTGCCTGATAACTTCAATACTGCCAACTTTTTCCTGTATAACAGAAATGAAATCGGGGTTTATTTCGTAACCAACGGAATTGTCTTTAAGTTCGCACATTTGTCGGCTGTCGCCGTTAATTATGGTATGTGTTGTTTGCATTTATTATAAGTTATAAATTATGTCAAAATGATTCTTTTCCCTGTTTTAATTTCGGGTTCAAAAGTATATTAAATAATTTAGATTGCGACAATTTTTATTCATCGTACTTAAAAATTTTTCAACCCTGCATCAACCATTTTTAAGTCTCCCAAAAACACAATTTCTGTCCGTGCAAACGAGTTTTCAAGTCGTGCAAACGAGTTTTTAACTCTTGCAAACGAGTTTTCAAGTCGTGCAAACGAGTTTTCAAACCTTGCAAACGAGTTTTTGAACTTTGCAAACGAGTTTTTAGACTTTGCAAACGCGTTTTCAACCCTTACAAGCGATGTGTTTGAACCTGCAAACGCGTTTTCAAACTTTGCAAATGAGTTTTCAAACCTTGCAAACGAGTTTT
>JAISUE010000046.1 GCA_031272245.1 Bacteroidales bacterium | reverse complement strand
GGAGTTTTTTGTATCTTTGCACTAATGAAACATATTAACAGTACTTTAATCTTGTATATTTTTATTATCTTATGAGCCGACAAACAATTTATTTTTTATTCGGTATTGTAGTTTTTTTTTGCAGTTGCAACAGGGTGTCCGATAATCAAATGCAAAGAATAACTATTGACGGTTTAACGCAAGGGACTTATTTTCATATTGTTTATTATGGAAATTCGGACAACAGCGACAAAATAAAAAAAGGAATAGATTCTATTTTTTCCGCTATAGATAACAGTCTTTCGCTTTGGAATGAAAATTCTGTTATTACTCGTTTAAATAATGGTGAAGACGTTAAATTAGACAAAATTTTTATTGATAATTTTTATTACTCACGGGAAATATCCGATTTAACCGACGGAGCATTTGATATAACTGTTGGAGGTTTGGTTGAGGCTTATGGTTTTGCTAATAAGGAACGCAGAAGATTATCACAAACAGAAATAAATGATTTATTGAGATGTGTAGGGTATAAAAAAATCTCTTTAAGCGAAGATTCCACACATTTAGTGAAAGAAATTTCTCAAACAAAACTTGATTTTAATGCTATTGCTCAAGGTTATACTTCGGATTTAATCAGTGATTATCTGCTTTCTCAACAAATAACAAGTTTTATTGTGGATGTAGGTGGGGAAGTGTTTGCAAAAGGTTTGAAACCTGATAAGGAAACTTGGAAGGTTGGACTGGAAGAACCTGCCGAAGACTCATTAAGTGAAGTAAAATATGATTATCTTGTTGAACTGAGTGATGAAAGTATTGTAACTTCCGGTTCTTACAGAAAATATTATGTGGAAAATGGTATGAAATACTCTCACACCATTGATACTAAAACAGGAAAACCTGTTACTCATAATTTGTTATCTGCTTCCGTAATTGCTAAAAAGAGCTATATTGCTGATGGTTTGGCAACGGCTTTTATGGTTATGGGTGTTGAAAAAGCAAAAATCTTTTTAGAAACACACAAAGAGTTTGATGCATATTTCATTTTCACAAATATCAAAGGAGAATATGAAACTTATGCTACGTCCGGTTTTAAGCAAAAGATGAGGAAAGCAAAATAAAGGGCTGAAATAATTATCATTTCAACCCTTTATATTATCAATAACTATTAAAAAGTTATTGGTATTGATAAACCGAAACGTTCTTTAAATTGTACCGTTTCATTAAAATCGTGGTCTAAAATAGCTTGAATACTGATAAAAGCATTTAAGTATTTATTTATTTTCATATTCAGAAAAATTTCTCCGCTTATATCCGTATCAAGAAATGGTTTGTTGTAATCATAGAAAAATTCCAGTTTAGCCAAAAGATTGATATTTGTAAAAATATCTTTCTGAAAAAAGAATTTTACAAAAGAACCAAGTGAAAAATACCAGTTTTCATCCGGTGTAGTGTAACCAAGTACGCCGGATGTAAGCAAGCGATTGTCGCTAACAAAAGTTGTTTTACCTGTTAAGAAAGAAAATAAAGCTGAAAAATATGACTTTTTATATTCCAAACCTATTGAAGATGTAAGTACAGCAGGAGAAAAAGTAGATGCAACAAGTATAGTATCTCCATTTTCATACTTAAAACCATTGTCAAATTGTGATTTTAAGTTAAGTAATGCACTTGCATACCAGTCGGAAAATAACTTATAGCCATAAATAGAGTTTATATCTATTTTGTCTTCGCTTTTTTGAAAATGATTTGCAGGGTCTTTGAAACCATTGCCTGTTACGTCCTGAATCATTTGTCCATAACCTAAATCAAAAGTGTTGTCCCATTTGTTTTTTCCGTTGAGATAATTATAAAAAGCTTTATAATATCCTGAAAAAGAAAAAGAACTGAACCCTCCGGCAGACCAGTTGTTGTAATAGGTTTGTTCTGTTGTAAAGATAATAGTGTTACTTTTTTTCCAGTGTTTCACTGTATCTTTTAACGTATTTTCAGCAGCAGGAGAAACAGCGTCCTGAGCTTTCAGTCCTATGGAAAGAACTGATAATGTTATAAGTAATAATAATTTATGTTTCATACTTTAATATATTGATTAACTAATTTATTTAGACTTCAAAATACATTTTAATATTTGATTTAAGGTTGCAAAAATAAAAAAAATCTTCATTTTTTATTTGGGGAATAAAGATATGGTTTGCTAAAAACGAAAATATAATTTATGAAAATGAATATATGTTTTTTCTACATTTCTTTTTTCGGATACAAGGTGTCCCACCATGCGGCATCGTCTTTCAGCCATTTGGCAAACCACGCATATATCGTATTGTTCCACGCAAGTCTCTTTTTGTGATCAACAATGCCGTGATTCTCACCTTTGACCGTTACAAAAGCAACTTCTCTGCCCAAAATCTTCAAGGCGTTAAACATTTGAATACTCTCCCCTATCGGAACATTGGTGTCATCTGTCCCGTGCAAGAGGAGCAGAGGTGTTTTAATTTTGTCGGCAGCAAAAAGCGGACTGTGTTCAACGAAAAGCGTTTTATTGTTCCACGGATATGAGTTGGCGGAAGCGGCAGCCGAATAACTGTAACCCCAATAACCTTCTCCCCAGTAGGAAGTAATGTCGGAAATACCTGCATGCGATATGGCGGCAGCAAAAATATCGGTTTTGGTTTGCAGCAACTGGGTCATAAAGCCTCCGTAAGATGCTCCCATACAGCCAATCCGTTTTGCATTGACAAAAGAATGTGTTTTGCAAAACTCTTTAACGCCGCAGATTATCTCCTCTGCCGTTTTCTCTCCCCACGCATTGACGTGGCGGGCGGCAAATTCCTGACCGAAACCGATTGTCCCGCTCGGATTGAGAACATAAACGATATAGCCCTGTGCAGTGTAGAGATAGGCGGAGTAACGCATTTCAAACATTCGGTCGGTAGGAGTTGTGCCTCCGTAATAATATACAATCATCGGGTATTGTTTTGTAGAGTCAAAGTCGGCAGGCAAATAGTACCTTCCTTCTATGATGTCGCCTTTGTGCTTAAAGTTCCACACTCTCATTTCACCCAGCGCCAACTGCTCATTCATCGTTTCCTTCGGATAAGCAACCTGAACACATTCGGCGGTCTTTAAGTTGCCTGCAAAAACCCTGTTAGACCTGTTATAATTCTGTCCGTAGAAGACAAAATGTTTTCCTTCCGTATCAACATCAAAGTCTCCAACAATATCAACGTCAAGGGGCAGTCTGTAAAGCGTGTCAAAGTCATAGAAATAAACATTTACGCTGTCTCTGTCGGTTGTTGTGATAAAGATTTGATTGTCGGCAACCGCCTTAAAACCGTTTACCGACGGTTTAAAACCTTTCAGCAGCGGCTTTGCTTTTTTTGCGGTACGGTCAAAAATAAAAAGCAGGCTGTTATAAATATTTGGCGTTTGTCCCTTCTTCACTTCCGCACCGCAAGCACCGAAAGCCTCTCCCGAACCCTGTATGAGAATATGGGTTTTTGCCAAAGCGGTTTTGTCAGCGTTTTTTCCTGCCTTCATATATTTTGCATGAGAAATAAAAGAATCGGTCAGCAGGGTATCAACCTCAAAAGTGGAGAGATTCATCTCAACAAGCGTATTTTTAGAAAATGGTCTTACGGTTACATCCTCTTCGTTTATGGAGAAAAGCAGAGTGTTTGTTTCCTGTGCGTAATCATTGAAACTTACATTATGATGTCCAAAGGTCAAAGGTTGAGTCAAAGCCCTGTCAATGAAATAAAGAGAGAGATTGGAACGGTTTCTCCATCCGCCGATTCGGTCGTCGGGATGAATAAGTTGCCTCAAATCGTCCTTTGCATTGTCTTCCTTGTCGGTAACGGAAATTATCAATGTGTTTTTGTTACCTGCAAAGCCTTCAATCTTTCCTTCGGGAAAGTTTTCGCAGATAAGTTGCGGTTCCGATGCTCTGTCGGTAATGTTAATAAAATAAAGGTTTCTCACCTTGTTTTCTTCCTTTACGTAATATAATGTGTGAGTCTTTGGAACAACATTTTCAAAGACGGGCATCCATTTCACCGAACTTGCATCTTCGGATGTCCATACAACAACATTGTTATAAGTTCTGCGAACCTCCACTTTGTATTTGTTTTTCTCGCCGAAGGTTCCCGTATAATATTTTACCATGTAATACTCTCCGTCATCGGTCATAGAAACGCTGTAAGGCGATGTTCCCGTCAAAATATCCGTCAGGGCAAGTCCTCTTTTTGCATTTTCTACGTCCGAAACGGCAGTTTTTTCAATGACTGCAACAACTTGCATCATTGCTTCGGGTCTGTCGTTTTTGCAAAGCAGGGAAATAACCGCCGTATGTCCTCCCGGTTCCAGCGTTAGCTCGCAATCAACCTTTGCTTCGGCGTTCAGCGAATCCTTTCTGCTCATTCTCTTGCCGATTTCCTTATCATCAACGGTTATTTTCACTTTCTCTGTGGAAAAGACGCTGATTTTACCTTTCACATAGTCGCTGTTACTGAGTTCAAAAAAGTAATTATAAACGGAATAGCCGCCGTTAGCGGTGTCGAGGGCGATTTTAACCGTGCCGTTGTCGGTCTTTACTTTTTCAAGGTCTTCCGCACTTGCATTTTTAATTTTTGAACATTGGGGAACGATAAGATAATCGTCCATTGTGAATCCTTTTTGATGGTTATTAACGCTGTCAATCATAAAAGGCATGCGAATATACGGATTGCTGTTTTTTATTCTTTGAAAACATTTCACGGTATCCTGTCCCTGAACGCCACAAGCAATGCAACATAAGGTAAAATATATGTATAATTTCTTCATTATAAAGTTGTTTTGTTTATTATCGCTGTTATTTTATTTATTTATCCCACCAATCATAGTTTATTACAATATCTGAAAAGTAATAAAGATCAATAAAAGACATTTCTCTACACTTTAAGCGTATAGATACGGTATCTTTCTTTCCTTTTTGTACAAATGCTGTTTTTATCATATTAAGAATAAATAAAATGCAAATATATAAATTTGCCCCATATAAATAGATAAAAATGGACATTTCCATACATTTGGGGCATTTATTTATATTAAAGTAAGGCATCTAAATAATTCATTATTAGCACAATTAAGTTATTATCAATTAAATTCTATTATTAAATCGGGAGCTTCTTCCTGTGTTTGCTTTGTTTTACCCGTATCTTTTGGAGAATCTTCCCATTCTATAATCCACTCCCCATTTGATTGTTTTTTCCATTGCTCCTTATCTTTTATAGTTTGTTCGGAGTTTATTTTGAAATCTTGTTTTATTTGAGTGCTAATCTTTTGTTTGTCTGCTGTAATGGTCTGTTTTATTTGCTCTATGTTTCGTTTCATATCATAAGAAAATTTTGGATTGTCAATAGTTCCATTTACTTTGACAAACAATGTAAGACGAGAATCCTTATCCTCTTCAAAAGTTCCAAAGTTCTGTTGTTGTTTTTCAAGCTTGGCTTTCTTTTTTTTGGAAGCAAGTTCGGAGAGTTGTATGGCAAAATGATAGTCAATGTTATCGGAAGATAGATAATGTTTTCCAACAAATTCAAAATTTAAAGCATTGGAATTAACCTTTAATGATTCAAAACTTATACATCCTTTCCGTATGTGAATGTTTGAAGTCAATGTTGCAAAGGTTACATTTTGTAATGCCGTTTCTTCAACGAAATGAGAAAGCTTTTGCATAACAGGTATATTTTGTAATCCGCCATTTTCTATTTTATATGCTATTTCTGCTGTGAGATTTTCTTTTTGTAAATTGAATTTTTCATCAAAGGCAATGTTAAATGTTGTTTTTGCCGTTATTTTACCTTTTATGTTTTTGTCTGTTATAGCCGTTTGTCCGAAATTGTTAAAGTAATTGAAAGAAGGTTTTGCTTCAACGTTTGTCATGTTAAGTGATCCGAGAATATTAAAACCTTTTTTTTCCGACGGTATAAAGCCTATATTTCCTGCTATTTCGCCATTAAAAGCTTTTAATTTCATATTTCCATTTATGGAAAAACAGTCAAATGGATTAGTTACAACACCTGAAAATTCAACAGGATTATTGTCTAATAAACCTGTTAGAGAGAGAACATTAATGTTTTTGTTGTTTAATTCAAAATTTATGTTTGTTTTAGAAAGAGAATAATCAACATCTTTCAAAACAAGATTAAGATTTTTTACATCAGCATCACCCTTAAATAGAATATCTTTTGTGAAATTGTCAATGTTGTTCAAATTGCCTTTTGCTTCAATATTGCATTTAATGTTTCCATTTATGGTTTTGATATTTTGTATTTGTAAAACCTGTTGCAGTTTATCAAGCTCCAAATCAGCATTGAGAAAGGCTTCAATATTAAGTTTTGAAAAATCAGTGAGCTTAAAAGACCCTTTAATTTTGCCATTACAAAAAGATGCGGAAAAATTATCTATTGATATGTTTGGAATACTTTTATCCTTGCCATTACATAATTTACCTGAAAGTTTTATTTGTGAAAGCGATACGGAAAGTTTTTTGTTTGTAAGGCTGCCATTGTTAATATTAAATGAGGCGTTTATTGAAGGTGAATTAAATTTATCTATTTTGCCTTTGATTTTTGAAGAAAAGACAATTTGTCCGGTGCTTTCATAGTCCTTAAAAATATTAAATTTTTTAGGTAATAAACTCATTAAATGTTTGAGAGAGATGTCTTTACCTGATAATGACAAATCAATAAAACTGTTTTCTCCATAATTCAGATAACCACTGAGAGCAAATTTCATTTTACCTGTTGAAATATCACTTGGTTCAAGTTCTATTTTATTGTTGTCTGTGTTATTTTTGCAATGAATATTAAGAGTTACAGGTAATTTATTTGCTATCACAAGATTATCGGATTGAATTAGTTGTACAATACTTTGAGCTTTCAGTTTAATGTTTTGTTCCGATGCATAAAATTTTCCATTAGCGGAACATTTTTTTAGCAATATGTTGTAAAATTGATGTGTGATATTATTACGATAAGTATATGATACATTATTGAGAGCAATGGTTTTAAGACTTAAATTAAAATTTGTGTTTGTTTCTTTTTCGGATTCTTTCCAAAAAATATAATTAACATCCCCATTTTTAAGAATTTTCATATTGAATTGTCCATTTTCAGCAGTTATTTTATTTACGTTATAATTGCTTTTCAGAACATCCAACACATTAAATGATAGATACAAACGTTGAAAAGAGAATAATGTATCCGTTTTAGCCTTACCCGTATCCTTAAAAGCGTCATAAGCCAAAACATTATTAAAAGTAAGAGAAACGTCAGGAAAGGTATGAAAAAGAGAAACGTCTATATGCTGTACTTTTATTTCAGTGGTAAGTGAAGCATTAAGTTCCTGTAAGAGAATACTCTTGATTTTATCTTGATTAAAATAGATATAAACAAAGACAGCAATAATCAACACTATAAAAGCGAGAACAAACCATATAAAAACTTTAAAAATTTTTTTTATTATCATTTTTGTTTTATCCTGTAATTTTGCCATCTTCAATAGCAATAGTACGGGCTGGATACTTTTTCAAAACAATATAGTCGTGTGTTGCGATGAGAATGGTAGTACCTTTCTTTTCACATATTTCCATTAGAAGATTGATTATTTGTTCGCTTGTTATAGGGTCAAGATTTCCTGTTGGTTCATCTGCAATTATTACTTCCGGCTCATTTGCTAATGCTCTTGCAATACCAACTCTTTGACGTTCTCCTTCACTTAATTTGAAAATCTTTGAATCAACTTTCTCTGCCAAATCAACTTCTTCAAGCACGCGCATTACTCTTTCGCGTATTGCCTGTTTGTTTTTCCAACCTGTAGAACGAAGTACAAAAGCAATGTTATCCATAACACTTCTATCCTGCAATAGTTGAAAATCCTGAAATACTATTCCTAAATGTCTTCGTAACATAGCAATGTTACGTTTTTTAATTTTGGTGATATTGAATCCGCAAACTTCTGCTACTCCTTTTGATAACGGAATATCAGCATAAATAGTTCTTAACAAAGAACTTTTACCTGTGCCTGTTTTGCCAATCAGATAAGCAAATTCTCCTTTGCGAATTTCAAGATTTATATCCGATAATAAAACATTTTCGTATGCTATTTCTGCATTTTCAAATCTGATTACGTATTCCGGTTCTGTCATAATGTTATTTATTGTTGTGTTTAATATTTTCCTTTACAAAAAATTTTAATCCAAAGACATAAATTAGCCAATAGATAAAAATAACAATAGCAAGCCAGTTGTCATTAAGGAAAAACGATAAAAAAGACATTATTATTATAGTTATAATTTCAATAAAAAATGTTGTGATTGCACATTGCATGTGAGACAATCCTTTTACTCTTAATAACAAATGATGTATATGAGTTTTGTCGGGATAAAGAGGACTTTTGCCTTTACGTACTCTTAATATGAAAACTCTTAATGTATCGGCAAGAGGTAAAAAAAACAGACACAATATAACACAAAGATTACTTTTAATATGATAATCAAAAATTTCCGCATTATATTTAGTATTCAGATTCATACAGACTATTATTGATATTCCTATCATAAAACCGATAAACAAACTGCCTGTATCTCCCATAAAAATCCTTGCTTTTTGCCAGTTATAGATAAGAAAACCTACTATGCTTCCCAACATTGCTGCAATTATCATCAACCAGAAGAAAGGAGAGTTTAAGTTTTTTTCTCCATAAGCTTCTATCGGCAGTAATTGCCAAAGGAATATACATATTGCACCAAAGGTTGCTATTGCCTGTAAGCCAGCCTGTCCGTCTATTCCGTCAATAAGGTTATAAGCATTGCTTACAACGATGAAAAAGAATATGGTCAAAACATAAGAAAGCCAAACAGGTAAAGTATAAATGCCAAGAAAACCTCCAAAACTTATAATTCTTACATTTAATGCACATAAACATAATCCTATGATGATTTCACAAATCAGTTTCATGGTTGGAGATAAATTGTTCATATCGTCTCTTATACCGATAATAGTTATGATAACCAATAGAATCAACAAAGAAAATGTTTCAAATATGCTAACAAGATAACGAATACCTATTAAAGAAAAACAAAATGAAGCAACAAAACCTATTAAAATCACTATTCCTCCCATGTGTGCAGTGTAACCGCTGTGTATTTTTCTTCCGCCCGATTTATCCAATATTTTATATTTTTCCATTAAATTTATAAATATCGGCATCAGTAAAGCAACAATACTTAAAGATAGTATGAAAATAAAAAACCAATGCATATATTCTATATATTTTTTAGTTATAAATACGACTGCAAATGTAAGAAAAATTGTAATAACAAAAGATAATCTGTATAAAAAATAACATTTTATTTACTTTTGCATTTTATTAAATCATTAAACATTAAAATGCAACAACAAACACTTGATGCTTTAGGGAGAATAAATGTAGAGGACTACCGCAAAGCAAAAAAAATACCCGTAACAGTGATACTTAATGACATTAGAAGTATGAATAATGTTGGCAGCATATTCAGAAGTTGTGATGCTTTTAGGATTGAACGGCTGATACTTTGCGGCATTACTCCTAAACCTCCTCACAGAGATATAAATAAAACTGCACTTGGAGCAACGGAATCTGTTGATTGGGAATATAAATCCGATATTTTACCTGTAATTTCCGATTACAGAAGTAAAAATTACAAAATATATGCTCTTGAACAAACCGATCAAAGCATATTTCTTAATGAATTACAACTTGATATAAACGAAAAAGCGGTTTTGATTCTTGGTAATGAAGTGGAAGGGGTATCACAATCTGTTTTAGATAATTCGGATTACGCTCTTGAAATAGAACAGGCAGGCACAAAACATTCTCTTAATGTTGCCGTTGCATCAGGGATTGCCTTTTATGTTTTTTATAATCAAATGAAACATTCTCTTTGATTTAATTATTTTTGTCAAATCTATGAAAAAGTTGTTTTTAACTAATCTTGCTTTTTTGGTATTACTCAATATCTTTATTAAGGCGTTTTGGATATTGGGAATTGACAGAGGTGTGCAAAATGCAGTTGATGCGGCTGATTACGGATTGTATTTTGCATTATTAAACTTCACATACATATTTAATGTTTTTATAGATTTAGGATTAACCAACTGGAACAACAGACAAATAGCTCAATATTCTCAACTGCTGCCCAAGTATTTCTCCCGTATTATTCCAATGAAAATAGTTATGTCGTTACTCTATATCGTAATCATATTTGCTGTTGCGTTTATTGCAGGTAAAACTTCATACAGAGAAATGATGCTTTTGTTTTGGCTTGGGATTTCTCAAATACTTGTTTCCATTATTCTTTATTTGCGTTCAAACATAAGCGGTTTGTTAATGTTTAAAACCGACAGCATATTAAGTGTATTAGACCGCTTTCTTATGATTATTATTTGCAGCGTTTTGCTTTGGACAACGGTCTTAAAGGGAAAATTTGAAATAGAATATTTTGTCTATTCACAGGTAATATCTTATTTTATTACGGCTCTTATAGCGGCAACTATATGTTTGTATAAAACAGGTTTTATACGATTGAAGTGGAGTTACCCATTTATGGTAAAGGTTTTAAAAGTATGTTTTCCTTACGCTTTACTCACTTTGTTAATGAGCTGTCATAACAATATAGGTTCTGTAATGCTGTTAAGACTTTTAAAAAACGGAGAAGAAGCCGCTGCTGTTTATGCTGCAGGTTTTCGTTTGGTTGATGCTGCCAATATGATTGCTTACTTATTTTCTGTTATTTTACTGCCTTTGTTTGCCAATATGCTTAAAAGAAAATTAAATATTACTGAAATTGTAAAGGTTGCTTTTCATATTTTATTAACGGCAAGTGTATGTTTCACTCTTATAAGTCAGTTTTATAACAAAGAAATAATAGATTTAATGTACAATAAACATATAACGGAAAGTGCTGATGTATTTCGTATATTGAGTTTTTATTTCATACCAATATCAATGACCTATATTTTTGGTACATTGATGACTGCTAATGGCAACTTAAAGCTGTTAAACATTATTGCTTTTGGCGGAATGGTTTGTAATATAATAATCAATATTTTACTTATTCCTCAATTTGAGGCTTTGGGTGCTGCTCTTACCAACTTTACTACTCAATTATTCACTGCCATAGTGCAAATAATTATCGTTATTCGCCTCTTTGCAATAAAAATAAGATGGAATTACGTTGTGAGGATATTATTGTTTATTCTCACGCTTGTTGGTGTTACTTTTGTAATTCGGAAAATTTTTCTTCCATGGCAATGGTTAATAATAATAACTCTTATTGCTTATGTTTTAACAGCTCTTGTTTTTCGTATATTTTCTTTACGGAGTATTGGAAGTTTAATAGAGAGGGATTAGTTTTTATTGAAATAAAACCTTATATGGTTGTCTCCAAAGTGTTGTTCGGTGTATTTACCATTAAGTACAGGGGCTTTCAATCCACTGTTAAAAATTTTGTTGCCTGTTAAAACAGTTGCTTCGTCCCATAAGTTAAGTTCGATAAACTTATCCAAAGTTTTTCTTCCTCCTTCTACTATAATTGAAGTAATTTTGTCTTCATATAATGAATTTATAACCTCTTCTATGGAAGAGGTTTCATAGATTGCTGTTGGTTGTGATTTGTCAAAAAAATTAAACTTGCTGCAAATATTTTTATTCAAAGAGTTTTTTCTTACAACAGTTATTCGTTTTGGATTTTTACCAAAATAATAACGGACATTTAATTGCGGATTATCATTAAGAATTGTGTTAAACCCAACAAGAACAGCATCGTTTTCCGCTCTTTGTTTATGAGTCCATACCCTTAAAATATCGTTTGTTATCCATTGTTTGGTACTTTTATGGTCTGTATCCATAAATCCGTCAATCGTTTCCGCCCATTTAAATATGATATATGGGCGTTTTTTTTCCTGATAAGTAAAGAATCTCCTGTTGAGAAAGCGTCCTTCGTCTTCTAAAACACCTGTTGTTACTTTAATATTATTGTCTTTCAGGATTTTTATTCCACCTCCGCATACTTTTGGATTGCTGTCCGAATTGGCAATGACAACTTTTTTGATACCTTCTTTAACTATTCTTTCGGCACATGGCGGTGTTTTACCCCAATGACAACAAGGTTCAAGATTAACATAAAGGGTAGAAAAAGGCAATAAAGACTTGTCTTTTACGGAATCAATAGCATTAACTTCGGCGTGAGGGCAACCATATTGAATATGATAACCTTCGCCTATTATACGTTCATTATGAACTATTACAGAGCCTACTAAAGGATTTGGCGACACTTTCCCCGCACCAAGTTGTGCAAGTTGAAAGCATCGCCACATATATTCCCTGTCGGTATTCATTAACTTGATTTGTAAATATTATTATAAGCTATTAAATACTTGCTGAGATAAACTCTCCGTCAGGTTTTACTTTTTTAACCAGTCCCTGTAAAACATTGCCCGGTCCAACTTCTATAAATGTTGTTGCTCCGTCTGCTACCATGTTTTTAGATATTTGTGTCCAAAGGACAGGTGAAGTAAGTTGATTTACAAGGTTGGATTTGATTTCATCAGGTTCTGTTTCAGGCATTGCAGTGTAGTTTTGATACACAGGACATATTGGTCTTGCAAAATCGGTTTTTTCTATAGCGGCAGCCAAAGAAACCCTTGCCGATTCCATAAGTGGAGAATGGAAAGCACCACCTACTTTTAATGGTAACACACGTTTTGCTCCCGCAGTTTTCAAATGTATGGATGCTTTTTCAACTCCTTCTATTGTACCTGAAATTACAAGTTGTCCGGGACAGTTATAATTTGCACAAACAACTATTTCATTCATTGTACCTCTGCATATCCCCTCTATAATATCATCATCCAAACCTATAACAGCAGCCATTGTTGAAGGATTTTCTTCACAAGCCTTTTGCATAGCCATAGCTCTTGCATAAACTAAACGTAATCCGTCTTCAAAACTCATTGCTTTGGCTGCAACCAAAGCTGAAAATTCTCCTAAAGAATGACCTGCAACCATATCAGGTTGAAATTTGTCATGTAAAGCATCTGCAAGTATTACCGAATGTAAGAATATGGCAGGCTGAGTAACTCTTGTTTGTTTTAAGTCCTCATCCGTACCTGCAAACATAAGGTCTGTAATACGAAAACCAAGTATGTCGTTTGCCTTTTCAAATAATGCTTTACTTGTAACGGAATTATCATACAAATCTTTGCCCATTCCTACGAATTGAGCTCCCTGTCCGGGAAATAAATATGCTTTTTTCATTTTAATAAATGTTATGATATTTGATGTGCAAAAATAAATAAAAGTGAAATAATAGACAGAAAAGATTATCTTTGCAAGATAAAAATTAGAAAAACAATATAATATGTATAAAACAACAAAATATTTTCCGCAAGATTTAATGAGTGATTTGATAATAGAAAATCCTTTAATGTTAAATTTACTCAGTCGTTTTGCAATGCCTCTTGGAGTTGGACAGAAGACTATCAGGCAATGTTGTGAAGAAAACAATGTTGATACGGATACTTTTCTGCAAATAGTGACCCTTACCATTGATCCTTCGGAAGAGAATGTTGTTAATACTGCGTTGCATTTCCCTTCCGTGTTGCGTTTTCTTGAAAATTCTCACAAGTATTTTGCCGAATTTCGGTTGCCTTTCATTAAAGCAAATCTTGAAAAAGCGTTAAAGGAACAACCTTTGGACATAAATAAATTTATCCTTGCTTATTTTGATGAATATCTTGTTGAGGTTAAAAAACATTTTGACTATGAAGAACGTAAAGTTTTCCCATATATTACAGCTTTAATCAACAACACTGCAACCGATAAGTATAAAATATCTACATTCTCTCGTCATCATGATCATATAGAAATAAAGTTAATGGAGTTGAAAAACATTATAATTAAGTATTATAATCTCAAAACAAGTTATGAATTAAGTGATGTACTTGGGAGTATTTTTATAACGGCTAATGATTTACAACGACATAATGAACTGGAAAATCATCTGCTTGTTCCAACCGTTTCCGAAATAGAACATAAAAAACGATGACCGCCTTATGAATCGTAAAATACGTATAGCAATAGCCGAACCCTCCCTGATTATCAGAACAGGTCTTATGTCTGTTTTGAAACGTATGACCTCTCTGCCAATGGATATTTATGAGTTATTGGAACTTTCCAATATAGAATTGCTGCTGATAAAGTATAAACCCGATATTCTTATTATCAACCCTGTTTATCTCGGTAATGCTACATTGGAAACATTAAAACACAATCACAAGCTTGCAAATACCAAATATGTGGCTCTTCAATCGTCTATGTTGAATATACAGTTATTAAAACAGTATGACCGGATAATAAATATAACTTTTTCAGCAGAACAGATAAAAGAAATACTTTCAAAACTTGTATTTACCAAAGAACAAACCGACAGTTTTGATTTAAGTGCCAGAGAAAAAGATATTGTTGTTGCTATTACAGAGGGATTAACCAATAAGGAAATAGCAACAAAGCTACATATTTCAATCAATACCGTTATGACTCACCGTAAAAATATTTCTGCAAAACTTAATATTCATTCTCCGGCAGGTTTGATACTTTATGCCATTGCCAATAAATTGATAGAGGTTTAACTTTTAATTGTTTTCAGTTGTGTTTTTTAATTAGAACGGATAGTTTAACCCTATTTGTAAGGTTACACCGCTAAATCTGTCTTTTGTAAGAACAAAACGTTCATCTTTCGGTTTTGACGGGTCAAGCATTTTAACAGCACAGTCAAATCTCAGTATTATGAATTTGAAATTAAGTCTCAAGCCAAAACCTACCCCTGCTGCTATTTCTTTATAAAAATCTGAAAATTCAAACTCTCCATCTTTCAAATCATTTTGAGGTCGTAATAACCATACATTTCCAAAGTCAAAAAAGGCTGCACCTTCAATGAAACCAAAAACAGGAAAACGATATTCTATATTGCCTCCAAACGCAATATCACCTGACCGTTCATGATATTTACTCACAGTATCTGCCGCTGCTGCTCCCGGTCCCAAGCTTCGTAATTCCCATGCCCGCAAATTATTTGCTCCTCCTCCAAAGAAGTTTCTCTCATAAGGAAGCACTTTGCCATTGCCATAAGAAGCACCTATACCAAAATATCCTCTCACAACAAAGGTTTGTCGTTTGGTCAGGAGAAAAAACTGAACAAAATCCATATCAGTTCTGACGTATTGTGAGAAAGGTATTCCTAAAACCAAGTATTGATTATTCTCATCTTTGAGACTTTCACTTAACTTACTTGCAACATAAAGTACATTTCCACTGGCTTCAACGTTGAACCTGAAATAATGATAATTGCTTTTTGTGTTGAGAATTTGTCCGTTGTATAAATACGTATAACGCATATCCATAACCAAATGATCACTTACCTGATAACGCATACGTTTTGACCATGTGTTGATTATTGCCTGATAGTTTGCATTCATAGTATCCATTTTTACAAAGTTTAACTCTATTGGAAAAAATGAATGACTCTTTTGTTGAGAATTTATCCAAGTGTATCCGTAGTTAAGATTAAATATATAGCGTGCAAAGTCAGGACGTTTCTGATAATTAAATCCCGTATGAACAGTGGTATGCGGACGAAACTGCATGGAATAAAACTTTGTAGCAAAAGGAATAAAGAAACGTGGTATTTCAATTCCTGCATCAACTCCTGCTTCAAAAGCAGAGAAGTATGACCATAAGGTTAAGTCTTTTGATTTCTGAAAAATATCACTGCGTATCTCGGTTGAGAACTTTGTATTGAGAGTAAATATTTCCGCACCTCTGAGAAAATTGGTATGAGATAGAGAAAGATTATATTCCAAACCAAAGTTTGATGACTCTGTTGCCGAATAAGCGGCATTAACCTGTGAATACGTTGTTCCTACACCTGTAGAAATACTTACAGGCTCAGTTAAAGAGAGTTTAACTTCAAAATCCACAGGAAGAGTATCTGCTCTCCAATCAATGCTGGTTGCTTCCAAAGGTTTAATATCTATGTATTTGAAATTCCTTAATTGAGACAGTGCGGAATAGGTTCGTTTTATAGTTAAAGGAGAATAAACGGCATTCATTTCAAAGAGCATACTGCGAAGAAGAGGCTTTATCTTTATTGGTAAATCATTATTATTATAAATGAATACAAAACGGGTTATGTTTGACTCTTTTGTCTGTTTATGATATATGATTGAGGTGTCTCTCGGTGCTACATAATCAAACATTGAAGGCGAAATATAGTTTGGATAAACATAAATATTTCTGACGGTATATATTTTATGATGCCCTTCTTTTAAGGTATCGCCTCTTTGCCATGTTGGATTTGCTATATTAAGAGTAACGTTAAGGCGGTTATTTCCAATATTCGTATCTATTTTATAGGTTATATACTCTGAAGAAAACCCAAAATAACCTCTTTGCAGCAAACCTGACGTGAGATTATCACGCTGTAAGGAAAGTATATCCTCATCATATAAATCTCCTTTTTTGACTTCATTTGCAGCCATTATCTGTTTAACCTGTGATAAGAGTACGGTATCTTTTACCGACAGTATAAAGTCGTTTATTTTGTATCTGGGCTGTGCGTTAACAGAATACTCTGCAACAATTCGGCGTTTGTATCTTGTCCATGGAGCATACCATTTACGCATCTTAATTATTGAATCGGTTATTATTGCTCCAAAGCTTCCTTTGGTTTTAAGATATTGAGCAATGTTTTGTTTGGTTTCAAAGGAAAGGTTTTCATCAAATTCTACAGGTTTTTGTCCCCATGCACGTAAAGTGTTACGGACAAACCAACTCATTGTACTGTCTTCTCCGGCAGGTGAAAGACTATAAAAATACATACTTGTCTTAACTCCGAATACGGAACTGTTTGGGTCTTGAATGACAAGGTTTTTTAAATCACTTTTGGAAAATTCTTTTGTGTTTGATTTTATTTTAACCTTGGACAGCAACATACCCTCTTCACTTAAATGTTTATAGGGAGAACATGCAGTAAAGAAGCCTGCACATATTATTATACACAACAAAATACGACTGCCTCTCATAACACTTCCTGTTTCAAATAATTCATAATCCTTTTGCTTGCTCCTGCATTGTCTTTTACGTAGTTTTGACACGTAAAAGAGACTTTCTCATATTTTGTCTCTACCGACAAATCATTAACAAAAGTCCGTAAGTCATCAGGTGAAGTAATTACTTTTGCACCTTCAAGTTGTACCAAATCAACTGCTTCCTTAAACTTTTTATAGTTTGTTCCAAAACAAACAGGTTTGCCAAAGCAGGCTGCTTCCAGAGTATTGTGAATACCTTCTCCGAAGCCTCCTCCGATGTATGCCCACTGACAATAACGATAAAGGCTTGATAACAATCCTACCGTATTGACAATAATAAGATTGGTATTTAAGTTTGTTTCATTGAGTTGAGTAAAGAGTACGGAATCGGCAAACAGGGTCTTAATATATTCAATATGTCCTTCTGATATGTTGTGAGGGACAATGATAACTTTCAATTCCGAAGCCAGTTTAGAGGCATATAAAAGCTGTTCGTCTGCTTCCCAACTGCTTCCCAAAATAAGTACCTTTTCATCTTTACACCATTGTGAAATAAGAGGTATATAGGTTGTCTGTTCTGCTATTTGCATCACTCTGTCAAAACGTGTATCTCCAACTATACTTGCGTTTGTATATCCGAATTTAAGTAATATGTCTGCCGTTTCACGGTTCTGAACAAAAAAATGATTAAACACTTTGAGTTGCTTTCTGAAATATCCACTGTAAAACTTTTGTAAATAATGGTCTTTTCTCAGTATTAACGATACCTGAAACACCTTTCTCCCACTTAAAAAGTACAGATAATTATACCAAAATTCATATTTTATAAAGAATGTAAGTTGAGGATTTGCAAGTTGAATAAAGTGTTCGGCATTGCGTTTTGTGTCGTTTGGCAGATAAATAATACAATCGGCATACGGATAGTTTTTACGTATCTCATAACCTGAGGGAGAGAAAAATGTAAGTACAATTTTGGCGTCCTGTTCCTGCTTTCTAAACATTTCAAGCAACACTCTTCCCTGTTCAAACTCACCAAGTGAAGCACAATGAAACCAGATAACTCTGTCTTCGGGTTTGATTTTCTCTTTTAAGATAATGAAGCTCTCTTTCCTTCCTTTCACCATAAGGCGTACTTTGGAATTGAACAGGGAATATATTTTTGTTATGAAACCGAAAATATGGATGAATATCTGATAAATTACTGCCATTTTTTACTTTGTCTTAATGTTAGAAAATAAATATTAGATTATTCTTTACATAAACAGTAAAATTAATAGTAAATTCTCTCGGAAGTCGGATTATGAAACTGGAATATCCATGCTGCTTTTAAGGTTAGCATCCTGTCGGAATACCAGTTAGGGTCTCCGCCTCTGAGGTCTGCCTGATACTTTCTGGTTAATTTTGTAAAAGCAATATCATATTGAATACCTGCATAGAAATTGGCAAATGTATATTTTCCAAAAAATAAATAACCAATGAAACTGCTCAACATAGGTCCTCTCATTTGTCGGTCATAAAGCAAAGCATAATCACCTTCTAATTGAGGTGCAATATCATTAGTGGCTTGATACATTATCTGATGTTGTAAATAACCTGCTCCAAGCATTAACATCAGTCCCGAGTTCTGATTAGAGAACCACAAAGGGACTACTTTCCCAACAGAAAACTTTCCACTCAGGTTACGATTCCAGGCAATAACAGCGGCATCTACGCCTCCTACCGAAACAACAAACGGTTCATCGTCTGTTGTCATCATACCACTGAGTACCTGATTCAGTATTTTGACATTATTGCTCCCAAACTGAAAACCAACGTTGAAGTTGAACAGCCAGTTGTTTTTATTCTTCCATCCAATATCTACACCCAGGTCCATAAATGATCTGTATCTGTTGCCCATTTCTCCGTAAGGCATGGTGTATCCCAAAGAAACAGCACAAAAAGGTATCGTAACAAGAGTATCTTTTTTCTGAACAATGGTTCGTTCTCCAATCTGTGCCAAAGAAATTTTACAACATAACGCTGCTATAATCAGTATGAAAAATGTGTTTTTCATTATACTATTGTAATTATTAAGTGCAACAAAAGTACTAAATTATATTCAAATAAGGAAATGTCGGACAAAATAATTTATTTATTACCTTTTAGTCTTTATAAAATAATTATACTATTTTTGTTCTCTTAAAAATAATATACATAATATAATGATAAGAAAAGGTTCTTTTTACAGAATGATTTACCCTGCAATGCTTTTGTGTTGTTTTACTGTTACGTTTCCCGTTGTCTTTAAGGTATTTTCTCTTCTCTTTCTTTTTATAGCCCTGTCAGGCAGTTTTAATTTCAAACAGACAAAAGAATTGATATGCAACAAAACAACCTTTTCATTCTTCAATCCATTGTTTGTATTGATGTTTTTTTATGTTCTGTATTGTTTGGGAATGATATATACATCGGATATTCAATATGGTTTATTTGATTTGCAAATAAAGCTTGTTATGTTCCTGCTGCCTTTTCTGTTATTGTTTGTTCCAAAAGAACTGTGGAGTAAAGAAAAGATGTGGTGTTATGCAAAAGTCTTTATTGCAGGTTTGCTTATAATAATGGTTTATTTAATAACAATTGGATTTGTAAAAGCCTTTTCGGGAGATAAATTTAATATCACTCCGCTTACTTACTCATCGCTTGCAGGAGGTATAGCAGCAGGTCCGACATATTTAGCCTTTGCTATTAACATTGCAATCATATTGATATTCAAAATGCCACTGTCCAATAAATTAACTCTTAAACAGTCAAGAGCAGTTAAAACAGTGGTGATAGGGTTTCTGACACTCTTCTTTATGTTTATGAACAGCAGGACAGGGTTATTAGGTTTTGTGGTTGTGAATATGGTGATGTTGATTGACAGTTTTCTCAATCGCAGGAAGTATTTACTGCTTGTTCTGGTGTTATATCAAATATCTGTTGGTATTGTATTTACTAATATAAGTCTTTTAAATCGCCGTTTTACTTTTACTACAACAATCGACAGGACAGGTAAAGACGGAGGTGCTGCAGTTTCAGCCCAAGAGAGGGCTGTTTATTATACACAATATCCGAAAATGCTGGTTAAGAACCTGCCTTTTGGAACAGGGACAGGGGATACCAAACATGATATAATGACGTTTGTTGATAAAGAAAATATAGTTTTTTCACGATACAATCATTCCAACGTTCAACACTATCTTAATGCTCACAACCAATTCCTGCAAACAGGCATTGCTATAGGGCTGCTTGGACTTGCCACCCTGATATGGTTACATTTGCTTTTCGTTATCAAGTTTTGTAATAAAAAACAATGGTGGTTAATAACTCTGATAGCTGTTTGTGGTATCAGTTTAATGTTTGAATCAATGCTTGAAAGGCAGCAGGGAGTGTATTATTTTGCTTATCTGATATGTTTTCTCTCCCCGTTAATTCATAGAAAGGCTAATCATTAGTATCGTCCAAGTCTGCTCTGTCAACCGTTGAATAATCTCCGTGCATCAATACTATCTTGCTTTTACTTTCCTTTCCTTCTTCATCAACGCTGCCCATATCGTCTTCATCACCTTCAACATTAAACAGATCTTTTTCAAAGTCTTCATCGGATAAATGCTCGTCTATCTTAACGTCTATCTTAACCATATACGAAACATCCTCTGTTTCAAAAGGAACAACAAAGATATTGCTGCCGTTTGGTTTGGTTATTTTTTGTATTTTGTCTGTATATCCTTCAGAATAAAGTTCATTGAACGCTGCTTGTAACTCTTCTGACAGGTTGTGATAACTGATTATCAAACGTTTCTTATTATTTTTTGCCATAAATTACTGCTCAAATTTTTTGCAATAGTACAAACTTTGTTTTAAATATAGATTGTTTTGGAGATATTTTTTTAATATTTTTTCTATTTAACACTGATTCACAGACATATATTTTGTGAAAATTACCTCATAACCTCAATTATACCCGATTTTATTTCGCTTTTACCCTCACTTCTTATCAATAATTTGTAAAAATAAGTGCCTGATGGTAGATTTTGAGCGTCCCAATCATTCCGGTAATTGCTCTGCGAATATAATTGTTTGCCTGCTCTGTTCCAAATAACAAGCACATTGTCGGGATAAAGGTTTAAGTTTCCGATTACAAAAAAGTCATTTATTCCGTCATTGTTAGGAGTTATCAGGTTAGGAATGGTTAGATTATCGAATATCGTTTTCTGACCCTGTGCATGATTAAAAATTTTTGCAGTATGCACAGGGTCATTTCCAATAGATGTTTGATTTACATCATTTTTTACTTCTGTTTTCTTTATTGTCGGTTCATAATTATGGGTAATGGACTTGTCTGTATTTATTGGTGTTACGTCAAAGTTCAGGGTTATATTGCTGTTAGTGTTTTGATTTGCAATCATGGCAGAAAAATCTGTTTTCTCCGATGTAGTTTTTTGAGATGGTTCAGGTGTATTTGCTTGACTGCTGTTAAGTTTTTTCTCCACGTCAGGGGTAACTGCAACGGTTACCCCTGAATTGTCATATATTTCAGTTATTATGTCTTTTCTGTTTATGTCGTTTGCCGTAACTGTTTCTGTTTTATCTTTAATTTTGTTATCGTTTTCTGTTAAATTATCTATAATGAGATAGCCTCCTGCAACCACAACTGCTCCTGCAATACTGAATATGGTTGCTTTTACGGCTGTGGTTATGCCTGTTGGAGTAAAGCTTTGCGAATGCCCTGTGATATTGGTTGCAGAGGTGTTGAGTTTTCCTTCTAATTTATTCCACAGGTCAGAAGATGCATTTACTTTTCTCTCTGAGAGTTTCTGTTTAAAAATATTTTCTATATTCATTTTTTTATTTCTTTTCTTTTTCAATTAACACTGTTGCAAGATGTTGCTTTATTTTTATTTTCGCTTTCTGCATGGCACTTTTGATGCTGCTCTTTTTAATACCCATCATTTTTGCTATCTCATCATGACTTAAATCATCTATCACACTCATATTAAAAATTGACCTTAAAAAAGGAGGTAATTTTCTAATACTGTCTAAAAGTTCCTCTTCACTGAAAAGATAATCCGTACTCATATCAATTCTTTTTTCCTCAAATGGTACATTCAGTTCGTTTGTATTATACTTTTTGTTGGAGTAAAAGGAGTTTATGGCATTATTTATAATCACTCTTTTTATCCATGCTTGGAAAGAGGGTTGACTTTTACCTGTTCGGTCATACTTTTTATATGAGTTTATGTTTTGAAAAACCCTTAAAAACCCTTCCATAAGCATATCTTCTGCCTCCTCATTGCTTGTTGCATACCTTTGACAAAGGGCTAACATATAATCTTTATAGTTATCAAAAATAGCCTTTTGTGCTGTTCTGTTCCCGTTTTTGCACTCCTCAATAAGTATATTCAAATCATCTTTTTTCATCTTGCTGACGCCGTCACAATTTATATAACAGATTTTTTGTTGGAAAGTAACCCAAACAAATATTTTTTTTAACTCTACAAAAATACATTTTATTTATATTGTGATTTTTAGCGTATTATCTGTCTCATACAGGTTGTATTCGGCTGTACGTCTGTTGCGTAATCCGTTGGACAAAGTGCCTTTTACGTATATCCATCGCATAAACTCATGCTTTATGGTTTTGTAATCGGAGGGGTTGTCTTTGAGTTTTAATAACAGGGTTGATGACAGGAAAGCACTGATGCCAATGTTATAAGTCAGGGATATTAAGGCATCAAACTGGTTATGATTGATATTTAACCCTGTATCGTTAATACATTTTTCTATGCTTCGCAAGTCCTGCAAGAGAAAAACCTCTGCCAAATGTTTGTTTATGGACATTCCTTCAAATACTCCTTTCGTATGACCGTAACCTATTGTCCATATACCTGCGGGACACCTGTAAGCCATAAGATGTTCCCCTTCAAAATACTTAATCAGTTCTATGCCTTTTCTTGATGTAACCATAATATACTGTTATTAAACATATAACTATCAGGATGTTATTACGTATTTCGTGTAATGCCCCTGAAAAAAAACTCTCATGTTTCTTTGGTAAATTCTCATTATCAACCCTGATACTGTCTATTTTCATTATTGTATCCCTTAACTGTACGGTATCGCTATGATAACGTTCAACGGTATGTATGCGATATACGGATGTACAGGCAGGGCAGGGTAAGGTATTGTCTGCCATTACGGTTACATATACGCTGTCTTTATAGACAATACTGTCACGGTTTTGTATACGGGTTGTCTTTTTCTGTGTTTGATAATCCGTTATTTGAGAGTGTTTCATCGTTCTGCAACTCGTTAACAACAGGACAATCAATGGAATGCTTACAAGTCTGCACTCTTTTAATTGCTTTGCGTAATTTACATAACTCATTGTTCAGTTTTTTTAAATCCTTCTGTAATGGCTCTTTGACATTCTTATTGAACTCCTCAACGTATTTGGTAGCCAAGTCCATTTCTGCCATATTTGTTTCTATCTTTGCTTTCTTTCTGCTCTGTTTTATAGTGGCAAGGGTAATTAAGATACCTCCCCCAAACAAAGCATTTATTATCAGGGTTATGATTTCCATTTACTTTTCACCCGACAATATGTGTCAATGAAAGGATAACCCTTATCATTAACACATATCAATCAGGAATTTAATTAGTTATTAGTTATGGATGTTGTTTGGGTTAGATAAACAACTTAATGACTTCCGGGAGTTACAGGAGTTAATGTACCTGATGGGAGTTGCAGTCCATCAACTTTGAGCTTAACTTCCTCAAACAACGACTTGTCCAAACTGTTTTTCCAGTAAGGAGAAGGAACAAATCTAACCTTTGCTCTTTTGATTGTATCAACGGTAACATCCGTTAAGCTATCCTGTGCTGTTGCTTTGATTGCCGGGTTGAAAGAACCGAGCAGTTCAAGTTTAACACCTTCACCATTCAACACATGCCTTGAAACATGTATCTCAAATGCTTTTAAGGAAGCCAACACATCTGCGTATGATAACGAAGTTGCTCCTGAAATTTCTCTCGCTATTGTATCGAGATTTACAGTGTTCTTTCTGAACACACGTGCAAGGAATTTAATTCCCGGATTGCCACCAACGTTTATTTTACGTTGGATTTTTACGTAACCTATTGCCATAGTATAAAATTTTAATTAAGATACGTGTTGTGTATAAAGAACAACACGTACCGAATAAACATATAAAAAACTTAAATTGGTATTACAACAAAGATTGTAAATACCTTCATATTTGCGCTTGCAAAGGTACGAAATTTTCTCCATATACACAAGGGTTTTGAGTAAAAAAAACACCTCTAAAACATAATTTTTTTTCAATGATATTTCATATTGAAAAAAAAAGTATTTTTGCTCTGTGATAACCATTAAAAATGGTTCGGAAAAATAAAAATACATAATAATTTAACGAAAGGAGAACATGAAATGAATGTCAAGATCAATGCAGTTAAGTTTAAGATTGACGAGAAGTTAGAGGAATTTATTACCAAAAAAGTTTCCAAATTTGAAAAACAACTCCCTACTCTGACAGGGGTGGATGTTATATTGAAGGTAGAGAAGCCTGAAACAGATAATAATAAGATAGCAGAGGTGCGGTTACTTATCACGGGTTATGATTTGTTTTCGGCAAAACAGTCCGACACCTTTGAAGAGGCAGTAATGCTGTGTATAGATGCTCTTAAAACACAGATAGAAAAGCATAAAGGCAAATTCTAATTACAGGTTGTTTTTATTTTTTGCCATATTACGGAACTCTCCCGGTGATATACCATATTGACGGTAGAAGAGTCTGTAAAAAGTTGCACGGGATGCAAAGCCTGATTCGTCAGCTATGATGTCAATGGTAATGTTGTTGTTATTGACAAGCATATTGCGGGCGTGTTGCAGCCTTAAAGTGTTAATGTATTCTATGAACGTTAAGCCCGTACATTCCTTTATTGCCTGATGAAGATACTGTTGATTGGTGTTAATCATATCGGCTACTTCTTTACGTTCCAGTATTTTGGAAGTGTAGGTTTTATGCATCTGCATATATAATTGAAGACGTTTGAAGATTTTCATATTCTCACTTATCTTCTCATCGTTTTGTTCGTTATCATCTTCGGTTTTGAGGTTTAATGCCTCATTGATACGTCTTTGTGTTTCAAGTTCCCCTATGAGCCGTTCCTGTTCTATAATCTGATTGTAAATGCTGCGGTTCTTTATACGCAGTCTGCGAGAGTAAATGATCCATATCACAAGTATAAAGGTCATCAAACATAAGGCTGTTACCAACCATAACATACGATAATACTGGCGTTCTATTTTCTCGTCTTTAATCCTTGTTTCCAAATTGTTATGCAACTGTTGGGTATATAACAGGTGTGCCGCATTTGTTTTTTCATTCTCTTCCTGTTCAATGTTCTGTCGCTTATTGCTGTAGATTAAAGCCTTGTCATACTGTTTTATGGCTGTATAATATTTGCTCATTACATCGTAATACAAAGAGGAATACTTCGGTTCAAGCCTTTGATTTGAAAGGTACTTTCGGATAACTGTTTCTGCTTTTTTCACCTGATTGGTTTTGATATAGGCATGAGCCAAATCTACTGCTGTACTTTGCTGAAACTGTATATTTTTAATCTCCGTATGGTTCAAACAGTCTTCCAGTAAGGGTATGGCTTTAAGTTCTTCATTCTGCATTGAGAGGACATATCCAATGTTGGCTTGTGCAAACACTTTGCGGCGTTTCCATAACGGATTACTTCCGAATTCTTTTTCTCCTTTCATAATGACGGTAAAAGCCTCTAATGCTTTATCGTATTGCTTTCTGAAAGCATAACACATGCCGATATTGTTCAATGCCGACATTTTAAGCAGGATGTTTTTATCCGAATGAGCAAAGGAAATAGCCTTCCGATAACACTGCACCGCTATATCAAAGTCTTTAAATTCAAAATACATCAAGCCTATGTTGTAGTAGTATGTGGCTTTGTTATAATTGTATGCCGAGTCGTCAATTTTTTCCAAATACTGAATTATCTTATTGCAGAGCAGGAAGGCTGAGTCATATTGTTTGGTTGCATTATAGATACTTGCAAGTTCCTGTGTTACATCAATTTCAAGCTCTTCCAGTCCCATATCTTTTGATTCTTTCAGAAGGTTGTTGTATATCATAAAGAGAGAGTCGTAATTAGTCCTGTAAAGATCCCAATACATTCTTTGCCAGTTAATGATCTGTAACTCTGTGGCTGTTTCTACGAGTTTGTTTTTATGTTTATGAGCATAAGTTTTAAGTTTGTTAAGAGTGTCTGTCGGGCTGTATTTTGATGTATCTATAAGACTGTTGTCCGGTTTGCAAATGGATATAAGGCTGTCTTTTAATGTTTGATAAGGCAGTCCGGCAAGTTGTTCATAACGTTTTTCGTCATTGCTTACAGTTACTTTTTTATTGTTCATCACATACAATACGCATAAGACGACAAGTAAAATAACCGTAAGTAATCTTATGATTCTGTATGTTATGTTGTCAAAATGTTTCATAAGTACATCTATTACTAAGTATATCTATTACATTAAATGTGCATACCACAATGCTCTGTGATATACTTTGCAAAGATACAAAAAATAATCCGAATATGTGCAGTCAACCCGTAACAATTCGTAATCTGCATACAATCTACCGCATAATCTACCGTATAATTTTCGCACAATGCAACTTTATACAACGATTTACAATCCAACAGTCAAAAGAATTGCATCTTTTGAGACAGGAATTATCCGTTTTTATCAAGAAAAAACGGAGAGAGAAAACACATGCTTTATGGACTGTATATACTATTATATATAAATATATATATTTATATATAATAGTATATACAGTCCTGAGAAGTGATAATTTTCTTTCTCCTTTTTTTTCGTGCTTGCACGACACTCCTGCCGCCATAAGCGGCAGGAATTTCCATTTGCTTTGCAAATGGACTGTCCGTTTGCCAATGCAAACGGAATTTGCATATATGATGATTTGCATATATGGATACGGAGATACGGATATACAGGCGGATATGCGCCTATGTTCGGTTATCATCTTTCGTTGCTTTTGTATATGTTCCTTGACTGATTAAACTTTTCAACCAATACTTTCACAGACATATTCATATTGCGGGCAATGTTCTCAAAAGAGAATCCCTGCTTTAAAAACTGCAATACCATGAAATAATCGTTAGCCGACATGGCAGAAGACGCTTTGTTTACATTCGTAGCGTTGCATGTGTCGGGAGTATTTATCTGATAAGTGTATTCCAAAGGTATGAGGGGAGAATCCTTTTCAACGGCAGAAAACAGCAGACTTTGAGAGTCGAAGCTCATAAACATTGTCTGTGCTTTCATAGCCTGAGAGAACCAGTTACCTTTCACAATGTTGAGTTTTCTTAATCCGTTACCCGCATCGGAGAGATATAACACTTCTCTCACACCGCTTTGCAAAGCCTCCGAACCGTTCATATTGCTTTTTGAAGGGCGTCTTTCTTCCGATGCTTTATTGATATGGGTTACAAAGATAACCGAAGTGCCTTCAGCCGTAAGAGGCTTAAACATAGACAGGAACTTGCGTACTTCAATAGCCGAATTAAGATCCTTTGGAATAAAATCGGCTAAAGCATCAACAACTATGATGCCGTAATTACAGCCTTTAAGAGACCGAATAAAGAGTTCGAAATTATCCTGTTCAAATATAAACCCAACGTCTTTGTTGCGGTATCTCAAAGAGGCTTCTTCTCTTGTCTTATCTGTGCCGTATTCGTTAGGAAACAATGCCTGTACCTGTCGGAAACAGTATTCGGCGGTTATGTTTTCCGTATCTTCCGAAGAGATGTAAAGACACTTTTGATAGAAACTTTTAATCTTCCTGCCTATGAAATGAGTAGCCCCTAACGATAAAGAGAGTACTAATTGACGACAAAACATAGACTTACCCATGTCGCTTGAACCTGTTAAAGCAATCAAAGCACCTTTGGGTATAAGGTCCTCAACGTAAAACTCAATACTGCTTTTTTCCAACAGGAACAAATGGTGAAACGAACATTAGGGGATTTTCCAACAGGAACAAATCCTCTAATGTTCGAATTTTCATAACGATGTTTTTATTTTTTTATTAGGGTGCAAAAGTAAATAATTTTTTGTATCTTTGCAGTCGTAATTTATTAATTCATAAAAATCGAAAGCAATGAAAAAGTTTTGTTTATTATTAGCCGTAACATTTCTGGTTGTCGTCTCATGTGATAACAATGAGAACAGGGAACGGGAAGGTTCAACACAGGGAATTTCTAATTTAACATTTACAACTTGTAATCATAATGCAACAAACAAAGATGCAACGGAAGGAATAAATGTACAGTTTTCCAACACAGGCATCCAAATAACACACAATGGTCTTGCGGTTACCTGTGATTTTGATACCGTTATCGTGTCATACACCTTTGATAATGGTGTTCTGCGTATTACTGAGCAGGGAGAACCTAATTCGGCAAACTGTATCTGTTATACGGATGTATCATATACCATCAACAACATTTCTCAAAATGAGGTTAATGTTATTTTTGTTAATGGGGTACAGGTTTATTGCCATAATCAACAAAATACTGAAGATGACTGGTTAATTCATCGTTATGGGGATTCCGACACTAATTATCAGAATCAGGTTTTTGTTGTAAATACGTTTGAAGAACTGTATCAACATATAGGTATCAACAATGAAGCCATGCCTTTTTCTTTTAATCCCGACACAGAGACACTGCTTGTACTTCACGGTCGAAATAATTACGGTGTTTGTGATGTTACTTCTATGGTTGGTATAGTGTATACTTTGCCTGAACAAATAGACTGGAATGTTTATGTACAAAGCGGAATGACGACTGTTATAAATCCATACATTTACATTAAGAAAATAGGAAAAGTGTCTTGTGGGGCAAGTGATGTTAATTTAGATTTACAAACAGTTCCCTGTATAGCAGCTAATTAAACAAAATAATTTATGACAGGAGGGGGAAAAGGATTTAATAATAATGACACGACATACAAAAAGAGTATCATTGTTAGGATGTATTTTTGTAGGTTGTGGCATGGGGAAAAGATTATTTAACTAAAAATATAACATAATAATTAAATGAATACATTAACAGTATCAGGCTCTCCGCATGTGCAAAGCGGACAAACAACAAAAGGGATAATGTGGTCAGTGGTTATTGCTCTTCTGCCTGCATTCTTAACAGGTATTTACTTCTTTGGATTTTCTGCATTGTGGGTTACGCTTATATCGGTTGCTTCCTGTGTTTTAGTAGAATGGACAATACAAAAATATCTCTTAAAAGGTGAATTAACTATCAATGACGGCTCGGCTGTGATAACGGGAATGCTTCTGGCGTTCAATCTTCCAGCCAATGTGCCTTTGTGGATAGTGGTGATTGGTGCTGTTGTGGCAATGGGCGTTGGAAAAATGTCGTTTGGTGGTTTGGGAAAAAATCCTTTTAATCCAGCACTTGTTGGACGTGTGTTTGTTTTTCTGTCTTTCCCTTCATACGTTGCGATGTCGCAATGGGTAAATCCTCAACCGATGTTTGGTTCTGTTGTAAGTGATGCCATAACAGGTGCAACACCTTTAGCATTGATTAAACAACATGGTCAAATTCCTGATATATTAACTCTCTTCTTTGGCAAAACAGGCGGGTCTTTCGGTGAAGTTTCCGCATTGGCAATACTTATTGGTGGTATCTTTTTGATGTTTCGCAAAGTTATAACATGGCATATTCCTGTATCTTTTATCGGTACGGCAGCCATTTTTGCTGCTATTCTTTGGGTAATCAATCCTCAGGAATATGTAAATCCTCTTATACATATACTTGCCGGCGGAATGATGTTGGGAGCAGTCTTTATGGCAACCGATATGACAACTTCGCCAACAACCAAACTCGGTCAAATCATCTTCGGAGCAGGCTGTGGCATACTGACGATGCTCTTCCGTTCTTTCGGACCTATGCCTGAGGGAGTTTCATTTGCTATTTTGATAATGAATGCCGTTACACCTTTAATAAATAAAGGGATAAAACCAAAACGATTCGGTCATTAGAGAAGCAGATATAACCATTTAAATAAATATTTGTCAATTTTTTCTTTGTAAAAATCCATTATTAGAAAATAAATTTTACTTTTGCAAGTGAATTAATAATTAATTAATCAGTAAAAAAAATACAAAAATCTATGAAGAAAATTTTTTTATCAATAGTTATTGCTGCAGCATTTTGCAGTTTTACCCTGAATGTTTCTGCACAACAGGGTAAATGGAAAGGAACAATTAAGTACAAATTAACCTACGAAGGTGCGGTGTCGCCTCAAATGCCCCAAGAATTTGAGGTGAAAGTGTATGAAAACAAAACAAAGTATATTGATATGTTTCAATATGCAACCGTTATTTCAAATGCAACAGCAAAAAATCTTACTTTTATGTGGGATTTTTCGCAAATACCTGTAGAAGGTGTTCAGGGAAAATGGTATATGAAGAAAAAAATGGACGATCTTATCGCCAAATGCACTTATGAATTTACCGGTAAAACCAAAACATTGGCAGGTAAAAATGTTAAAGAAGTCAATGTAACGTTCCAAACCGATGAGGGAGAAGAAAAAGAAACCATTTGGGCTTGTGATGAAATAGGTCCTGTAATGGATGTTAGCAGTTATCCCGGATTAAAAGCAGTGCCTTTTGAATATACGGTTGAATTCAAATCACAAGGTATTGTTATAAAATATGAAGCTGTTGAAATTAAAGATGGTGGAGTTAAAGAAACAGATGTTCTTATGGAAGTTGGTTATGAGGAACAAAGTGAAGAAGAAATAGGCGAAATGTTCAAAATGCTTATGGAAGCAATGGGTGGTGGTAATTCAGACGAAGATATTTAATAGCAAGTTTCTGAAAAATGCCCAAAACCAATAAAAAAAACGGGAAGTCAGAAGACTACACAAAAGAAATCAAAGAAAAATCAGAAGAAACACCTGTACAATTGCTAACAAAGGCTGTTAAATCACCCCAATTTGCAAAAGTTATTGGTGTTTTTCTTTGTTTTTTTGCTTTATTTTGTTTTGTTAGTTTTATATCATTCTTTCTGCATACTGAAAAGAACTGGGGAGGAATTATAGGAGCTTTTGTATCAAAGATTTTTATTAGAAATATTTTTGGTGTTGCTTCTTTTGGCTTTACATATCTTTTTGTTCTTGTTGGGTTAAGAATATTTAATATAGGAAGAAAATTCTTTTGGAGGAATGTTGTTACGGCATTACTTATAATGCTGTGGGTTTCTTTTGCAACAGGTTATATTGTTCTCGTTTTTGAACAGCATCGGATTGAAAATTTTGCAGGTGTTGTAGGTATTATGCTTAACAAATGGCTAATAGATTTCATAAACATTGTAGGTGTTACTTTTGTTCTTATCTTTTTTACTGTTACTTTACCTATGCTGCTCTTTAATGTTCGCTATCGCTGGTTTAGAAATTTGTTCAAACGACAGTCTAAATCGAATGTTTCGACAGATAAAAAAGAAGAAAAACAGGAAGAATATCCTCAAATAACTTCGGAACTTGAAAATGATTTTGGAATAAAATTACCCGAAAATGTTTCTTTTGATGACAATGTTGATGTATTTTCTTCGGATATTTCCTCTAAAAATAATAAATTAAATGAAGAAATAGAATTTGAAATAGGAAACATACATTTGGAAACATCTACTATTACGGACAATATAGAAGAATCTAATGAATACATTGAAAATTTACAGGAAGAATTAGAGCATCACAGCATAGATGAACCCTATGATCCGAGAGCAGATTTATCAAATTATCAGTTTCCGTCTTTGGATTTTCTTATCAATTATGAAGAAAAAAATGTTGAAGTAACCAAAGAAGAGTTGGTAGAAAATAAGGAAAAAATAATTGATACTCTAAAAAATTACAGCATAGAAATAACCAAAATTACTGCAACTCCAGGTCCAACGGTTACACTTTATGAAATTGTGCCTGCTCCGGGAATTAGAATCAGTAAAATAAAAAACCTTGAAGACGATATAGCTCTTAGTCTTGCAGCATTAGGTATTCGTATCATTGCACCATTACCGGGAAGAGGAACAATAGGAATAGAAGTTCCCAACTCCAAACCTCAAATTGTGTCAATGAAATCAATGTTGCTTTCTTCAGCATTTACCAATAATAAATATGAACTTCCTATTGCTATAGGGAAAACTATTTCAAGTGAATGTTTTGTTACCGATTTGGTAAAGATGCCTCACTTACTTATGGCAGGAGCAACGGGACAGGGCAAGTCGGTTGGTTTGAACGCCATTATTTCCTCTTTATTATACAAGAAACATCCTGCGGAATTGAAGTTTGTTATGGTTGATCCCAAGAAGGTGGAACTTTCTCTTTATTCCAAAATTGAAAAGCATTATCTTGCCAAACTGCCGGACTCGGAAGATGCAATTATAACCGATACTCATAAGGTTGTACGTACATTAAACTCTCTTTGTATTGAGATGGATCAACGTTATGATTTGTTAAAAATAGCACAGGTAAGGAAAATAACCGAATATAATATTAAATTCATAGCTCGTAAATTAAATCCCGTTGACGGACATCGCTATTTACCTTATATCGTTTTGGTTATAGATGAATTTGCTGATTTGATTATGACGGCAGGAAAAGAAATAGAACTTCCTATTGCTCGGCTTGCCCAATTAGCAAGAGCTGTCGGTATTCACTTAATTATAGCTACACAACGACCATCTGTTAATATAATCACAGGAACAATTAAGGCAAACTTCCCTGCAAGAATAGCCTTTAAAGTCAGTTCAAAGATAGATTCCCGTACAATTCTTGACCAATCAGGTGCAGAACAGCTTATTGGACGTGGAGATATGTTGGTAACAACAGGTAATGACCTTGTAAGATTGCAATGTGCATTAATTGATACTGAGGAAATAGAGTGTGTTGCAAAATTTATAGGCGATCAAAGAGGTTATCCCGAAACATTTCTTTTACCTGAATATATGGATGAAAACGATGCACCAAACAAAGATTTGGATCCTCGTGCCGTTGACAATGAATTTGAACAGGCAGCAAGATTAGTTGTTATCCATCAGCACGGAAGTACATCGTTGTTACAAAGAAAAATGTCATTAGGTTACAACAGAGCAGGAAGAATTATGGATCAACTTGAAGCCGCAGGTATAGTAGGACCTCCTAATGGCAGTAAAGCCCGCGATGTTAAGGTAAAAACGGAGGTTGAATTAGACGAAATACTTAAAGATTGCAAGTAAAGACGGTTTAAATGTTGGAAAAAATAACAATAAATGACAAAATTTTTTGCAAATACATAGATAAGCAAGAAATACAACAAATGGTTAAATCTATTTCTATGGAAATAGAAAAAGATTTTGTCAATGAAGAAATATATTTTATTGCTATTTTGAACGGGGCATTTGTTTTTGCTGCAGACTTAATAAGAGAAATAAGGAACAGAAGTAAAATATACTTTATTAAAATTTCTTCTTATGAAGGCATGTCTTCCAAAGGCAGTGTAGATTATGAATTAAAACTCAATGTCAATCTTGAAAACAAAAATGTTATTGTTTTGGAAGATATAATTGAAACAGGTCTTACCATAGATTTTCTCATAAAAGAGATAAAAGAAATGAATCCCCGCCGTCTTGAAATAGCAACTTTGCTGTATAAACCACAAATTTTCAAGGGAAATTATAATATAAAATATATTGGCAAAACTATCTCACAAGAATTTATCGTTGGTTATGGAATGGATTATGAGCAAAAAGGACGTGAGTTAGAAAATATTTATATTTTAGAAAGTTACTAAATAATTTTAATACGCTTTATTGTTTGAAAATATTAGATTTATAATCCCCACAAAATCGCTGTAATAGTTCCTGTAATTAGAGATTTTAAGTTTTTTTTATCGCAATTTTTTTGAAAGTTTTTAAGTAGATGAGTATAGAAATTTTGGTAATTCAAAAAAAAGTTGTACTTTTGCAATCCGTTAAATGATATATTTTGAATAAAAATATGGTCCCATAGCTCAGTTGGTTAGAGCATCTGACTCATAATCAGAGGGTCCTTGGTTCGAGCCCAAGTGGGACCACGCCGAAACAAAGAGGTTTGCAAGAGATTGCGAGCCTCTTTTGGTTTTTGTTGCATACGAATTATAATTTATTCATAATAACGTTTTCGGATTTTATTTTATGTTGAAAATGAACTAATACATCTTTCTGTTTTTTCTACTCTAAACGAACGTTTTTACTTGTCGCACATTGGAAATATCTTGTAAAAACTCAAATATATTACAAAAGGCTACAAATATTTGTAGCCTTTTTAGTTATCCCGTCAAGATTCGAACTTGAAATGACTGAACCAAAATCAGTTGTGTTACCATTACACCACGGGACAGTTTTATTAAGCGTGATTAAATTCGGCTGCAAAAGTACATAAATTTTTGAGAATACACAAATTTTTACACTTTTTTCTTATTATCTCTTTTATTAAGCATTATAATTGAAGTTATTAAGATTATTTGTTATATTTTAGTACGGTAAATTCTATATTGCCTCATTGCAAATAACGATAAAATACATATCAAATACAAAACGGATACATATTTATTATAGCTTTTCAAAATTAAAAAAGAAAGTTGTTCAAAAATGAAATACCGTTTTGTGATGTAACTAATTATTAAACTTGAATCATTTTTAAGAAAAAATATATTAAATAGAATATTTCTAAAAATATGTGTGAATTTTTAACTCGTTATTCGGAATATGGATATTTTATATATTTTAAATATAGAAAAATTTATTTACTATTTTATAATAATTTTTATTTTTTTGTTTGTTTAAAAAAAAGTTGTACTTTTGCAATCTCAAATCTTATAAAAATTAAACCGATGAAAAGAAATTCTTTATTAGTTATTTTGTTTGTTTCTCTAATATTATTATTGAGTTGCACTGGTAATTCATGGAAAGAGAAAGAAAAGAAAATGCAGGATTCTTTTGCTTCCGTGCAACAAGAGCAAAATTCAAAAATAGAAATTTGGCTTAAAGGGCTTAATGAAATTGATTCCACATTGCAGGAAGTAAATAAAATGTACATTACGGCAAGAGAGAATGTTGATAATTCAATTTCCAACGAAGCACTTGTTGAAAGTATTAAGCATCAGATAGATCTTATCAAACAACGTCTTGCAACACAAGAATCAAAAGTTGTGGTTATGCAACAGGAAGCTCCGAATGCAGATTTAAGTTATTTAAAACAGATGATAACTAATCTTCAAATGCGAATATTTGAAAAACAACAGGAAATAGATAGATTGAAAACAGAATTGCAAGATAAAGATCGTCAGATAGCAACTATGCAGGCATCATATCAAAGTAATATTTCCGAACTTAATGCTACTAATAAGAAGAAAGATGCTAAAATTTCTACAATGGAAGATGAGCAAAATGTAGCTTATTTCATTATTGGGACGCGTTATGAATTGCAGAGAAAAGGAGTTATTGACCAAAAAGGCGGTTTTATAGGTATGGGCAAATGGCCGGTTATTGCTTCAAATAGCGATTTGGCAATTATGAAAAAAATAGATATTCGTAACACTCGTCAAATACCGCTTGCAGGACAGAAAGCTACAATAATTACTCCTCATAATACAACATCTTATACTTTAGAAGGAAGAACAGATGCACCAACATCAATAAATATTAAAGATCCTTCTCTTTTCTGGCGGACATCACATTGTTTAGTAATTGTTTTGAACTAAAAAAATATTTATATTTAATTGTATTGTTTGGGCGTTTCTAAATCGGAAACGCCCTTTTTTATTTGACAGGGCATTAGAAGGAAGTAATTTAAATAAAAACTTTGAGAAAAAAAATTGTAAAAAGATGTAATTTGAAAAAAAAATGTTTGCATATTAAAAGAAAAATCTTACCTTTGCACCCTCAAAAACTAAATAAAATTAAAATATAAAAATATATGCAAAACAAAGGTGCTATTAGAATTGTTGCTATTATTTTTGCGTTGGTATGTCTTTACCAGCTTTCTTTTACTTATTTTTCAAAAAGAGTAGAAGGACATGCAAAAGAGTATGCAACTAACGCTTATGCAAAAAATCTTGCTAAGAAACTTGCAAACGGCGATGCGTTGAGAGAACAGGAACTTTTGGATTCCATTTCTACGGCAAGAGAAAATTATTATCTTGATTCTGTTTCGGACAAAACAGCTTATAATTTTCTCTTTATGCGAAGTTTTACTTATAGAGAGTGTAAAGCAAGAGAAATAAATCTCGGTTTGGACTTGAAGGGTGGTATGAACGTTATGATGGAAGTTTCTACTATTGATGTAGTACGTAATCTTGCTACTAATCCTTCCGACCCTAACCTTACAAAATTGATTGATAAGGCAACAGCTATTCAAAAAGAAACGGGTAAAAATTTTATTTTATGTTTTAAGGAGGTAATAGATAAAGAAAGCGCCACAAGTAAAATTGATCTGTCGGCTTTTTTCCGTGTTAAATTGAAAGAAAAAGGTATTAATGCAAATTCATCAAATTCCGATGTACTTGCGGCAATAGATAGAGAATGTACCGACAGTTATGATAGAACGTTTCAAGTACTTTCAAAACGTATAGACAAATTTGGCGTATCTCAACCTACCATTCGCAAACTTGCAGCTACCGAAAGAATTTTAATAGAGCTTCCCGGTATAAAAGATCCGCAACGAGTTAGCAGATTATTGGAAGGTACGGCACAACTTGAATTTTGGCAAGGAGGTTCTGCTGCTAAAGTTTTACCGTCTTTGATTGAGGCAGATAAATGGTTGGCACAAGTTAATACGGGCAAAGATATAGATACTGTAAATGTAAATGATGACCTTGTTAATAAGGAAACCGAAACATCAACTGCAAATATAGCAAAGAATGAAATACGGAAAGATACGGGAATTGCCGCAACTAATCCGTTGTTTTCAAAATTAAAACCTAATCAGGGTAATATGCATTCTTGTGTTGTTGGTGTTGCCGCAGTGCAAGATAAAGAAGATGTTGATTTAATGTTGAAAAAAGCATCTAAAACTTTGCCAAGTGATGTAATGTTTCTTTGGGGAGCAAAACCTTTGAAAGGAACAAATCAATACGAGTTATATGTGCTTAATTATACTAATAAGGCAAAAACAGCTTTACTTGATGGAGATGTAATTTCTGATGCAAAAGATGACTTTAGACAAACCGGAGAACCTGTTGTAACAATGGTTATGAAAGATGAAGCTGCTCGCAAATGGGCAAAAGTAACAGGTTCAAATGTCGGAAATCCTATTGCTATTGTTTTGGATAGTGTTGTTTATTCTGCTCCTGTTGTTAATGGAGAAATTACGGGAGGACGTTCGGAAATATCAGGTACTTTTACGATAGACGAAACAAAAGACTTGGCAAACATATTGAAGTCAGGTAAATTGACAGCACCTGCTACTATTGTTCAAGAATCAATAGTAGGACCTTCACTTGGTGCGGAATCCATTCATTCCGGTATGATGTCGTTTATAGTAGCCTTTTTGTTGGTATTTGCCTATATGATATTCTTCTATAATATGGCAGGTATTGCTGCTTGTATTGCTTTATTGGTTAATTTGTTTTTCCTTTTTGGTGTTTTGGCATCAATAGGTGCGGTTTTAACTTTGCCGGGTATAGCGGGTATTGTGTTGACAATGGGTATGGCTATTGACGCAAATGTTATTATTTATGAACGTATAAAGGAAGAGTTGCTTGCAGGGAAAAATCTTGTTAGTGCTATTACAGACGGATATAAAGCTGCTTATTCTGCAATTATAGATGGAAACGTTACAACGTTGATAACAGGTATTGTTTTAGCTTATTTTGGTTCAGGTCCGGTTCAAGGATTTGCAATAACGTTATGTATAGGTATTCTAACATCTTTGTTCTGTGGAATATTTATTTCCAGATTGGTATTTGAATATATGTTGAGCAGAAAGAAATTTTCACAACACATAACCTTCTATAATAGATTAACAAAAAACTTTCTTCAAAATCCGAAAATTAATTTCGTTGGCGGACACAAAACGCAATATATTATAACGAGTGTAATGGTATTAATAGCGTTGTCTTCTATTGTTTTTAAAGGTTTGGATTATGGAGTAGATTTTGCAGGCGGAAGAACTTACGTTATTCGTTTTGATCAGGATGTTAATCCGATGGCAATACGTGAGTCTTTACAGCATCAATTTACCGATGCACCTGAAGTAAAGACTTTTGGTCCTAATTATCAAGTGAAGGTAACTACTAAATATAAAGTTAATGAAGATAGTGAAGCTGTAAAAGCAGAAGTCATAAAAAAACTCCATGATGGTACAAAACAATTCTTTAAATATAAAGATATAACAATAAAGGAATTTGAATCTACATTAAAGAGTCCTCTTGGTATAATAAGTTCTGAAATTGTTGGACCGACAATGGCGGATGATATTAAACGATCCGCAGTTATTGCTGTTGTAATATCATTGATTTTAATCTTTATATATATAGGATTAAGATTTAGAAAATGGCAATATGGTCTGGCAGGTTTAGCTTCATTAACTTTTGATGCTTTGATGACAATAGGTTTATTCTCTTTATTTAGTGGAATTTTACCATTTAGTCTTGAAGTGAGTCAAGATTTTGTTGCCGCAGTGTTAACAGTTATAGGTTATTCAATTAATGATACGGTAATTGTATTTGACAGAGTTCGTGAAAATGTACGATTGAATCCGAAACACAATTTTGGGAAAGTGATGAACAATGCAATGAATCAGACGTTGAGTAGAACGTTTAATACTTTAGGTTCAACACTGTTGGTATTATTAATAGTGTTTATTTTTGGAGGAGAGGTTTTAAGAGGCTTTATGTTTGCTTTGTTAATGGGTATTGCATCCGGAGCATTTTCTTCTTTATTTGTTGCCTGTCCAATAGCATATAGTTTGATAACACGTACTAAAAAAGAGAAGTTAAAAATAGAGAATAAATAAGTAAAAAAGATTATTAGTCAAATAAAAAATTTCTTTTTATCAACATTTTTTGATAAAAATAAGGAAATCTAATTTTTTTTACTAAATTTGCCTCCTTAAACTTTAATATTATGTATAATAGTATTTTGATTGTAGTTTTAGTTTTAGTTTTGATTGTTAGTAAGTTAGTTTTTACTTCAATAAAGAAAGCTATTGTAAATCAAGAAGGAGAAAAAGAGTGGAATTCCATTTTTACTGCTCAAATTGATGACGAAGACTTCAAAAAGAAACAAAAACATACCTCAAAAATACAAGGGGTTGAAAAAAATCTAATAATAGAAAAAGTGAATGATAAGGAAAAAGGAAAACCAAACGAATTAGATAATAAAGAAAAAAAATTCAGTCTTAAAGAAGCGGTAATTTACAATGCCATTTTGGAGAGACCATACAAGTAAAGAAATAAGTTTTGAAATAAATAATATATGAGTATGTTGAAAAAAATATTATTGGCTATAGGGTTGTTTGTTACAACTTCATTAGCGTTGTATTCTCAGGGAACTTTGACTGGAAGAATAATTGATGCAGATACTAAAGAACCTATTATGTATGCAAATGTGGTGCTTTTGCAAAATGGAGAACAAAAAAATGGTGCTGCAACAGATATTAATGGTGAATTTCGTATAAATAACCTTGAAGGTGGTGTTTATGATATACAGGTTTCGTATAGTGGTTATCAAACTACAACGAAATCAGAGGTTGAAATTAGAGCAACAGGTTATTCAAGAGTTGGCGATATAGGAATTAGAAACGGAGTAGATTTACCTCCTGTAACTATTGTTGCTGAAAAACCAATAGTAGAAGCATCAAGTTCTTCTTCAGGAAAAACAATGAGTACGGATGAAATTTCTAAAATGACGGCAAACAGTGTTACGGAATTAGTTGCTTCTACGGGAGGAGTGCAGGAAAATGCAGACGGAACTTCAGGAAAAATGAGAGGCGAATCAGGCGTAACTTATGTTGGTGGAGTTGCCAGAAAAGTAGATTTAAATGTACCCAAAGAAGCAATAGGTGAAATTAAAGTTATTTTAGGAGGTGTGCCTGCAAGCATTGGAGAGGCAATGGGTGGAGCAACACAAATAACATTAAGACCGCCTTCAAATCAATTTATAGGGCAAGTTGCTTATGAAACATCGGAACCGTTTGATACTCGTGGAAGACATCGTGTTGATTTCTTTTTAACAGGTCCGGTATGGAAGAAAAAACTACAAAGCGGAGCAGAAAGAACAATAATAGGATTTCGTTTTTCCGGTTATAATACTTACGTTAGCGACAGGTATCGTCGTACAAGTGACAGATATTATTATATGGCAAAAGATGATGTTGTTGACAGGCTTAGCCAATCACCATTGATTTATAATCCTGCAACAGGTTCGGTAAACTATGCTGCAGCTTATTTAACTAAAAATGATTTTGAGCAGGTAGGACGTAAATCTAATTTATGGTCAAATGGATTAAACCTTGACGGAGAATTGAATTTTCAACTTTCTAATACAAGTAATTTGAAAATTAGCGGATATTATTCAAATAGTATTGCAATGAATGGATCTATAGCAAATATGTATTTGAATAATATAAATAACAGTCAGACAAGCGGAGATCTATTTAGTGTAACTTTGGATTATACTCAAAAGTTTTTGTCGGATAATAAAAATAAGAGTTCTTTAATAAGAGATATTATCTTTAATGTAGTTGCATCTTATATGAGAAGTTATTCGGAAACATATAATCCAGAACATGGAGATAAATATTTTCAATATGGACACGTTGGTACTTTTAAAACAGATAAAAAGCGTACTTATGCTTTGACCAGAATGACTATAAACGGAATTGACCAGTGGGTTTATGAACAACAGGCAGGTCTTTTAGATTATGAAGTACATTATACACCTTCATCATATAATCCGGGTTTATCTGCTTATACTTCACAACTTTATTTTGGAGAAGATTTTGCTGCATTAAGAAATGCTACAATGGGTTCGGAATACGCATATAATTTGAATTATACTAATATAAGATTATACAAAGGTCTTGTTAATGGAGATTTACCGGGCAGTATATATACTTTTCCTAATGGTACGGGAATTAATAATTTAGGAATAGGAAATAGTACTTATACTAAGGGTGAGACACAATTTATTTATGCTGCAGCGAAAGTTACTGCAAATATAGGTGATGAAATTTATCCTCATTCATTAGAATTCGGATTCAATTATGATCAATCTATATATAGAGGTTGGAGTGTTGCAGCAACAAGTTTATGGACATTAATGAAACAATTAGTGAATACACATATAAGTGCTTTGGATAAGACAAATCCAATTATAGATGAATCGGGAGTAATACCTGTAGTTTCTTATAATTTCTTATATAATGCATCTGCACAATCTTACTTTGATATAGCTTTTCGTCAAGCTCATGGAATGGATATTGCAGGAACAAATATTATAGATATTGACAGTTATGATCCATCAGAGTTTTCTATGGATATGTTTTCACCGGATGAATTATTTAACTCAGGTAATTCTTATATTACTTATTATGGATATGATTACACAGGTGAAAAGAAGATTACCGGCAAAAAAAGTTTGGAAGACTTTTTTAATAATAAGAATAGAACTTTAGGTGCTTGGCAACCTATTGTTATGGCAGGTTATGTACAAGATCAATTCCAAGTAAGAAATTTGATATTTAATGTAGGTGTTCGTGTAAGTAGATTTGATGCAAACCAAATGGTATTAAAAGATCCTTACTTATTATGGAATGCTTATACTGTCGGAGATTTTAGAAGTGCAGGATTGGGGAATCTCGTTAATGATAAAATGGGAGATAGTTATGTGGTTTATGTTGATAATCTAAAAGGCGATCCTAAATTAACAACCGTAGAAATTAAAGGTTATCGTAATGGTGATACATGGTATAATGTAAATGGAGAAGTTGTTTCAGATCCATATAATTCTTCATCAGGTATATCCGGCTCCGAAGCTAAACCTATTCCTTATAGAAAAGTTGATTCTGACAGAGGCTATTCTTTAAACTCAACAGGAATGCCTGTTGATAGTAAAGGTTCTGTTGTAGCTGATGCTGATGCGTTTAAAGACTATGAACCTGAAATAGTTGTAGAACCACGTATAGCATTTTCATTCCCTGCTACGGATAATTCTGTATTTAAAGCTTCTTACGATGTTATTGCAAGGCGTCCTGACCAAGGTACATGGCAAGCTAATTATATTAATTATTTACCGGATGTGTTTTTAGCAAGAGCAAGTAGTTCAATGTTTTCAAATCCTAATTTGAATTCCGAAAAGATTACAAATTATGAGTTGGGATTTGAACAGGCTCTTACAAAAACTTCAAAAGTAGGTATTTCTGCATTTTATAAACAGACAAGAGACTTAATAAACTTTGTTCAATATGTAGGTACAGACCCTGCCGGTTTATATTATTCTTATGGCAATCAAGATTTCAGAACAATAAAAGGAGCTACAATTGAATATTTATTAAGATATTCAAAAAACTTCCAATTTAATATCAACTATACTTTGCAATATGCAGAGGGAACAGTTGGATTACCAACAAATACAATTCTTGGTTTAATCAGACAGGGCTATCCTAATATCAAATTGATGTTTCCAACAACAGATGATCACCGTCATGAAATAAAATTTGATGCGATGTTTAGTTTTGGAAGCGGGACAGATTATAATGGACCTACAACTACTAAAAAGGTTGGCGAAGATAAAGTAAAAACTATTAGATGGTTTCAAAATTCAGGAATATCGTTGCACGGTGTATTTTCATCAGGTACTCCTTACACAAGATATTTAAGTAATACTCAATCAACTATAGTTGGTAGTTTTCAAGGATCTCGTTTGCCATGGTGGTATCGTTTAGATCTTACAATTTATAAAAATTTTGATATAAAGGTTAATAAAAAGACAACAGCATTACAGGTATATTGTAGAGTTCGTAATTTACTTAATTCTAAAAGTATTCAGAGTGTGTTCGGTGTAACGGGTGATCCGGATGATGACGGATATTTGACAGATCCTGAAACACAGACTACAATTCTTGGAAAAGAAAATGCAGATGCTTATAGAGCATATTATGCTATGATGTTAAATAATTATTACTTTAACTATATTCCTCCTATGACTATAGATATAGGAGTGAAATATAAATTCTAAAAAAATAATTTATTAAAAAAACAATAAAAAAATAATAGAGATATGAGACATATAATTAATAAAGTATTGTTATTGTTATTTTGCTTAACAATATCTATGGTTGCTAATGCTGAGTTATACAAGGGAAAAACGGTTAAAAAAAGAACAAATAAGGCGGACATGGAAAAATGTACCAAAGCACAAGGTTCTTCCGAATTAAGTATAAACAACGTACGTGCCCGTATAAATACCGGAGGAAATATGTGGTTTGCAGACAGTCAAGCCCGCTATTATATTCCTAAAGATGGAACAAGTACATCAATGTTTGCAGCAGCGTTATGGATTGGTGGGCAAGATGAAAACTTACAGTTGCGAGTAGCTGCTTTACGTTTTGGACAAAATGGAGAGGATTTTTGGCCAGGTCCGTTAACTGTTGATCAAAATGCGTCAGTAGATAAACAGACTTGTGAAAAATGGGATAGACATTTTAGAATTACAAAAAGTGAAGTGGAACAATTTGTTGCAAGTTTTGAAAGAGATGGAGATGGAAAACTTAAACCTGGTACTTATGACCCTGCAACCTTAACAGATATTATAAGAAATTGGCCTGCACATGGAGATTTGGATAAAAAACAAAGTTACTATATTGCTCCGTTTTTTGATAATGATCAAAATGGAAAGTATGAACCGGAGAATGGAGATTATCCATATTATGATTTTGAAAATGAATTATGTCCTGCAACGCAAAAAGCGAAGTTAGATCCGGGTATGCCTTATGTTCCATATCCAACAATGGAGTCTAATGATGAAGATTATGGAGTTAGTGGAGGTTATGCAACAAGAGGTTTAGTTCCTGCAGTAGGTGGTTTATTAGTAGATCAGGTATTAAAAGGAGATGAAACTCTTTGGTGGGTGTTTAATGATAATGGAAATTCTCATACGGAATCAAGATCAGATCATTCTATAGGATTAGAAATAAGAGCACAGGCTTTTGCTTTTACAATGAATGACGAAATAAATAATATGACATTCTATTCTTATGAAATTATAAATCGTTCTACATTTACATTAACAAATACTTATTTTAGCCAATGGGTTGATCCGGATTTGGGTTATGCAGCAGATGATTTTGTAGGTTGTGATGTAAAAAGAGGACTTGGATATTGTTATAATGGAAAATCTGTTGATGGTCCTGGAACAGGAGCATATTCAGGTAATCCGCCTGCAGTAGGTATAGACTTTTTCCAAGGACCTTATATGGATCCAACATACAAAGATGAGCAGGGAAGACCTAAAGACAGACCTAAAATAGATACTTTATGGTTTGACGATAGTGATAAAAATACAGAATTGCTAAAAAAATGTAAAGATACCAATGGTGCTTTGAACCAAATATTATTGACAGATTATGCAGAGGAAATATATCTTATGAATGAAAGGGGAAGAAATTCTTGGAGACCTTTTAATGGAGATAGTGTATTAGCTTGTGCTATAAATGGAGTTAATTTTGGTAATGGAATTCCTGATGACGAAAGATTTGGTATGAGACGTTTTGTATATTATAACAATGATAATGCTAATAATGGAGAACCTGATAAGGCTTCGGATTATTATAATTATTTAAGAGGATATTGGAAAGATGGTTCTCGTATGCGATTTGGCGGCAATGCTTATAATACAGGTGTTTTACCATCTAATTTGGAATGTGATTTTATGTTTCCGGGAACAACTGATCCTTGGAATTGGGGTACAAAATGGCAAGATCCCGGATTGACAGATACAAGAGGTTGGACTGAAGAACAATCAAATAATAGTCCGCAAGATAGACGTTTTATGCAATCAGCAGGACCTTTCACTTTGAAATCAGGAGCAATAAATTACATAACTGTTGGTATTCCTTGGGCGCAAGCTCAAACAGGAGGTCCTTACGCATCGGTTGAATTATTGAGAACAGTGGATGATAAATGTCAGGCATTGTTTGATAATTGCTTTGTTATCCTTGATGGACCTGATGCTCCAAGTCTTACAATTCGTGAATTGGATAGAGAATTAATTCTTTATTTAACAAATGAGGCTGGTAACAATGTGAATGAAGGATATAATAAATTGGATATAAGAATACCAAGAACATACTATGTAAAAGATAGCAGTTATATTGTGACACGCGTAGACAGTGTTCTATCATTAGATGATGGTCTATATCATCATTATAACAGACGAGATACCGTTATTGTAAAAGTAGAAGCAGAATCTGATAGAGAATATCATTTTGAAGGTTATCAAATATTTCAAGTTAAAGACCAAAATGTAAAAGTAGATGAAATATATGACCAAAGCAAAGCACGATTAGTTGCTCAATGTGATATAAAAAATGACATAAGTGAACTGATTAATTTTACTTTAGACAGAAGTGTTGGTAACATAGTGCCTCAAGTTATGGTTACAGGACTTAATCAGGGAATAAAACATTCTTTCAGTATGACAGAGGACATGTTTGCTTCAACTAATGACAGGAGGATTGTAAATAATAAACAGTACTATTATATTGCTATAGCTTATGCTTATAATGAATATAAACCGTATAGTCCGAGTGATGCAACTAAATTAGACGGACAAAAAGAGCCTTATTTAGCAGGTAGAAAGTTAGGAACAGGAGGTTTGATAGAGCCTGTATGCGGAATACCTCATAAAGTAGAGTCTTCAGGTAGTTTGTGTCAAGCATCTTATGGTGTTATGCCTGAAATATTCAGAATAGAAGGTAATGGTAATGGCGGATTAACAACAGGAGTTAAATGGCAAAAATCGTATGTAGAGTTATTAATGGGAAAAGCTGGTGAAACACCTGCTAACAACTTTATTGATACTATTGGATACGAACAAAATTATGGACCAATTGACATAAAAGTTGTAGATCCGTTAAATTTGAAAGCCGGCAAGTTTATAATTAGAGCAGTACCTCCTTTGTTTAATGATGGCAAACCATCATGGACTCCTGAAACAGATATAACAGGACCTGTTGATATAGATACATGTTATTGGGTAATATATAGAGAAGACGGACAAAAAATAGTTACAAATAAAGATACTGTACAGTATATCTTTTCAGATAGACCTTTGTCAGCTATCAACGAACAAATAATACTTGATTTGGGTATTTCTATATCAATGAGTAACCCTAAACCTGTTGCTAATACTTTGAAACCTTTGACAGTTAATACAACTACGGTCTTACAGGGAGGTAATTTAATAGATGATAATTCTATTTTATATGCAGTATCATCAGTAAGTGCAAATTCTTGGTTGTACGGAATTTCTGATAATGATGGTCTTGCTGCATTAAATTGGATACGTGCGGGAAGAAAATATGAGTCGGAAGATGTAAATAATACAGGTGGAATGACAAATTCACAATATACAGGACAGGATTATTTTTATCTAAAAAATGTTAGTACTACGGGTACTCCTAGTTGGCAACCGGAATTTATAGATCCTAATTTTATCTCTCCAAAGCTTCCTGCAGGGTGGTCTCCATATAGAATGACATCATTTGATACTCTTCATCCATGTTTTACCGAATATTATTATAGAGAAGCAGGAGATAATAGTTATACTTCTAAACCGATAACTGAAAATCCAAGTTTGGTTTCTAATGATATGAATAATCTTGCATCTGTTGATATTGTCTTTACAAATGATAAATCTAAATGGACAAGATGTCCTGTAATAGAGTTAGGTATTGATAAAGAATTGACCGAAGGTAATGCTCAAAAGTTCCAGTTGAGAAAACATGTTTCTGTTGATAAAGATGGAAATGATGACGGAACAGGAACAGGAATGGGATGGTTTCCGGGATATGCTATAAATTTGGAAACAGGTGAGCGATTAAATATAGTTTTTGGTGAAAATTCTATGTATGGACAGCACAATGGTAGAGATATGTTATGGAATCCAACTCCTGTAACTGCAGATGGAGCTTATGTATTTGGCGGAATGCATTATATTTATGTTATAGGAACAACCCCTCATAAACTTTATGGTTATAGCAATCCGTATTATTTTATGAATGGAGACTTCAGACAATCTGTTAATGTTACTCCTCCTCGTTATGATGAAGGACAATGGGCATATAATTTATTGAGTCAGTTATCGCTTGTAACAGGTATAAGTGCAAATCCTGGTGATATTAACGAAAAAGGTATTTTTGCGGGTCATCAGTTGTTTAGTTCGGTAATGTGGGTTGGTATGCCATTAGCAACGTGCTTTGGTTATGGACCTGGATCTACTGCCGAATCAAAAATGCAAACAAATATTCCTTCGGAAACAACAGTTTCTTTAAGAGTACGTAAACCTTATATTAAAAATTGGACAAGTAATTCAACAGATATTGCTAATCCGGCTCAAAATGATAATAGACCTATGTATATGTTTTCCATTACACCGGATATTGCAACAATAAATCACCATGCAGCAACAGAAGAATCTGTTTTGGATTTGATAACGGTTGTCCCTAATCCTTATCTTGGTTATTCTACTTATGAGTTAGATCAGGTACAAAATCTTGTTAAGATAACAAATGTTCCTGTTAATGCTTACATAACTATATATACTGTTGATGGCACTGTTGTTAGAAAATTGAGAGGATCGTCTTCAAATACAACTAATGGTGTTTTACCGTATGTAGAATGGGATTTGAAAAATCATAAAGGACTGCCTATTGCCGGTGGAACATATTTAATACATATTAAGTGTGATGCCGGTGAAAGATTGATAAAATGGTTTGGTGCTTTGAGACCGGTGGATTTAAATTCATTTCCTAATTAATAGTTAATAATTGTTGAATATAAAACGTTTAATAAATAGAGAAGTATGAAAAATATATATAGAATATTTACTTTAATTATGTTAGGATTACTGATATTTCCTAATGTAACAAATGCAGGAAATGATGATAGAAGAGGAACAGCAGGAGTACCCGAAATACTTCTTAATCCTTGGGTTCGCAGTGCAGGTTGGGGTAGTGTTAATACGGCTTGTGGAAAAGGTATAGATGCTTTGTTTTCAAATGTTGCAGGGCTTGGTAGAAATGAAGGTACGGAAGGGTATTTTTCCTATTCTGCTCTTTATAGAAATTCCGTTTCAAATTTAGCAGGAGGCTTGGCGCAAAGTTTGGGTAATTATGGAGTATTGGCTTTGTCAATTACTTCTATGGATTATGGTACAATAGAAAAAACTACGGAAACCAGCCCTGAAGTTGGTAATAACGGTACATTTTCTGCAAGTATGACATCTATAGCTATTTCTTACGCAAAAGGATTTTCCAGCTCAATCTTTGTAGGAGCAAGTGTTAAGATTATTAATTCGGGTATTTCTAATGCTAATGCAACCGGAGTAGCTATTGATGCAGGTGTGCAATATGCAACAGGACAGGATTTTGAATACAAATTTGGTATTGCGTTAAAAAATTGGGGACCTTCAATGAGTTTTAGCGGAGATGGTATGTCTTTGAGCCTTCCTGTAACGTGGGCGTCTCATAACATGACTGTTGAACAGCGTTCGGCTTCTTTTGAATTACCATCAAGTTTGAATATAGGTGCTTCTTATGATTTGCTTTTAGCAGAAAATACTCACAGAATAACTTTTGCAGGTAATTTTGCTTCATTAGCATTCTCAAAAGACCAATATACATTAGGTATTGAATATGGATTCAAAAATTTCTTAATGGTACGTGCAGCTTACACTTATGAAGAAAAAGGTACATCAGATTTGTATGATGAAGAAGGAACAACAAATGTTTCTTCAGGTTTATCAGCAGGTGTTTCAGCTTGTATTCCGATTAAGAATAAGAAAAATGGAAAGGAACATACTGTATCTGTAGATTATGGTTTCCGTGCAACAAAAGTATTTGGAGGAATTCATTCGGTAGGACTTACATTTGCATTGTAAGGAAATAAATAATAATCATAAATATATATGAATCGAAGACTTTATTTAAGGTCTTCGGTTCATTTTTATAAACTTTAAGGTAAATAAGAAAATAAAAAAGTAAAACATAAAAATATGGCAGAGATAAAATATTACTCACAAGATGGATTACAAAAATTGAAAGATGAATTAAAACAGCTTACAACTGTAGAGCGTCCTGCAATATCTGCGGCAATAGCGGAAGCAAGAGATAAGGGAGATTTATCAGAGAATGCCGAATATGACGCTGCTAAAGAAGCACAGGGACTTTTAGAGGCAAGGATTGCTAATTTACAAACGTTGATTGCAAATGCAAGATTGCTGGATGAAAGTAAACTTGATACATCAAAAGTGTTGTTGCTTTCAAAAGTTGAATTTGAAAATCTTTCTATGAAACAAACAATGGTTTATGAAATTGTGCCAGAAAGTGAAGCAAATTTGAAAGAAGGAAAAATATCTGTAACGTCTCCTATTGCCAAAGGTCTTCTCGGTAAAAGAGTAGGGGAGATTGCAGAAATTTCTGCTCCTGCCGGTACAATGCAATTAAAGATAACAAAAATATCCCGTTAATAATGGCAACAATATTTACAAAAATTATAAATGGAGAAATTCCATCGTATAAAGTAGCTGAAAACGAATATTGTTATGCTTTTCTTGATATTTCTCCTTTGGAAAAGGGACATACATTAGTAGTTCCCAAAAAAGAGATAGATTATATTTTTGATTTGGATGATAAATCGTTTCAGGAACTTCATTTATTTTCAAAACGAATAGCAAAAGCAATAAAAAAAACTGTTTCCTGTGAAAAGATAGGTGTTGCGGTTATTGGACTTGAAGTACCTCATGCTCACATACATTTAGTTCCTTTAAAGGAAGTGGGAGATTTAGATTTCAAACGTTCTAAAAAACAATTAACAGAAGAAGAATTTAAAACTATTGCATCGCAAATAGCTGCTAATTTAGAGTAACAACTAACAAATAAAATATGCTAAAATAACTACTTTATTTAATTCGGAGTAGTTATTTTTTTATTATAATGTTATTGCAGACTTAAAATTCAAGAATATGAATGACGAAAAAACAGAAAAAAATCATATATATTTTGGAAAACAGGGAGAAAATTTAGCAATAAATTATTTACTTTCAAAAGGATTGCAAATAATAGAACGAAATTTTGTTTTTGGGAAAAATGAAATAGATATTATTTGCAGGGACAGAAATGAAATAGTGTTTGTAGAAGTAAAAACAAGAACAACTAACATTTTTGGAGAACCTGAAATGGCTGTGAACATACAAAAACAACGTTCCATAATTAAAGTAGCAGATGCTTATATTTGCAAGTATAATATAGATTTAGAATCACGATTTGATATTATTTCTATTGTGATTGACAAAGAAAATAAATCACAAATACATCATATTGAGAGGGCTTTTACTCCATTTATTTAATATATTGAGAATATAAACATTATTGCATTATGACAGAATTATAAGTATAT
>JAISUE010000038.1 GCA_031272245.1 Bacteroidales bacterium | reverse complement strand
AAATTAAAAACTTTAAATTTTACTTTTAAATATTTAAATTCATTTTCAAAGACTTTTTTTAGACCGAAAACAAAGGTTTTAATGGCAAAAATTTTGGTTGGAGGGATTGAAACGAGGATTTAAAGGTTTTAAATCAAATTTTGGGGTTCAATAATCAAGATTAATGATTCAATAATCAAGATTTTGAGGATGAAAACAAGGATTTCGGTTTGGATTGCTTTGCTTTCGCTCGCAATGACGAGAGTTGAGAAGATTGAAACGTGGATGGAAAAGTCAGAAACAACGGTTGAGAAGACAGAAACGAAGGCGAGTCCGAAAAGCCATACGATTAGGAGAAATTTTGTATTATTGTTTACGGCAATGTGTGTTTGCTATGTGAATTTTCGCAAGATATAATTACAAAATGCGAAGGTACAGACATTAAAGCAAAAGTCGTGGAATTAACCAATACTTACATTAAATACAGAAATTTTGGTCATAATAACGAACCAATAAGAAATGTAAAATATCTAAAGTATTTCGTATCAAATATGCTGATAGAACGATAGAAAAATTTGAGTGTAAGACAGAGATTGAAACTCTTCCCGTACAGGAACAAAAAACTGTTACGGAAGTTAAACCCGAACAAAAGACCGAAAGCAATCCGCCTTCTAATGTTTATGACCCTTACAAACAAAAAGAAACAGCAGAAACTAAAAAACAAAACATTTTTGATTATAAAGATTTTGGTATTACAACTTTTAGACAAAATGAATATCTAACATTTGATGATGCTAAAGGTATTTCAGTTAAAAATTACAGAAATGCCTTACAAGCAGAGGGTCATTTAGATTTATTGAGAGAAGATATAAACGACGATTTTGGTATAAATTCTTCGCTTGGGAAGGATTTGCCTGTTCTGTTGTATCGCTTACAGGATTAATACTAATGATGTCAGGAGTGTCTGAAGCAGTAGCCATCGTTTTTTATGACTTCAGCTCCTGTAATGATAGTATGTGTGATTGGAATGACAGTTTATGCTTAGTAAATGCCACAGTAAAGAAATTTATAGACAGACATAATAGAAATATCAAAAATCAATCTTATCTTGAATTTGGTTTAACGAGAACGGGATGCATAGGTTTTACATATCATTTTTAGACTGACAGCAAAATTTACAAAACGACAAAAGAGGTTAGCGACAAAGGTCACTTTTTTTTTATTGAATTGAAATAGCGGTTAAACGGCAATTAAATGAGGTGATGTGAGGGTGAAAAAAAATAAAATATTCATTTTAAGGGATACATATTATATTTCTATATATTTGAAACGTCATTTAAGTTTTATTCTACAAAAATAAAAAAGGGCTGCCCAAAAATGACAACCCAGAAAATATATTTAAAACATTAACAATTAAATCATAGGAATGATTTATATCTTTCAAGGATGACAGGATCAAAGTTTTCTATATAAAATGCTGCCTGCTCAATTTGCGACTGTGCAAATTTGATAAAAATATGTGCTGAAGCCGTAAAAATCGCATTTTTATTTGCATCTATCAATAAAAGATTGCACATTATCAGCAAGCCAGCCATTTCAACCAATCTACGAGCATTAAAATCACAACTTTCACTTGTAGAACCAAATCCATTAACTATTTCAATTGCATGTTCAAAGCGTTCCCGCATTTTAATAAGCACATTACGCAAAGACTGGTATTCGGTTTTCAATTCCAATACTTCATATTCCTTTATACGGGCAAGATATGACCCATTAATAACTCCACGTATGGCTGCCACAACCTGCAACTGCGAAGTACCTTCGTATATAGTAAGTATTCGCGCATCTCTATACATTCTCTCAACCGGATAATCTTTCATAAAACCTGAACCACCATAAACCTGAATGGTATCATAAGTAATTTGATTGGCATATTCGGAAGCAAAAAGTTTAACTAACGGCGTCAAACTGTCTGCTAAACGTTGATATTTCTTCAAGGTTTGACGTTCATCAGAAGTCAATACTCTGTCTTTTGCCATACCATCAAGAGCTTTAGTCATATCCACAGCACGAGCAGTTTCATATAATAATGTACGCACGGCATCAATCTTCGCACGCATGTTAACCAACATTTCATATACTTGAGGAAAATCTTTAATGGTTTTACCAAATTGCTCCCTTTCGTGTGCATATTTAAAAGCTTCTCTATACGCTGCCTCAGCAAGTCCAACACTTTGAGCACCTACGCCAAGCCTTGCTCCATTCATAAGCGTCATAACGTATTTGATAAGCCCCAACTTTCTGTCTCCAACTATCTGTGCAGGAGCGTTATTGAAGACAAGTTCAGCAGTAGGCGAGCCTTTAATACCGAGTTTGTTTTCAATGCGGCGAATAGTTACCGCCTGATGTTTGCGGTCATAAACAAAATAAGACAACCCTCGCGCATCAGTAGTACCTTCCTCACTGCGTGCAAGGACAAGTTTTATATCCGCATCGCCATTAGTGATAAAACGTTTCACACCATTTAACCTCCAACAATTGTTAGATTCATCAAAAGTTGCTTTCAAATTTACCGCTTGCAAGTCAGACCCGGCATCTGGCTCAGTTAAATCCATTGAACATGTTGCACCCTTATTTATACGGGACAAATATTCGTTTTTTATTTCATCAGAACCAAATTCGTATATAGTTTCTGCACAATCCTGCAAACCCCATATATTAGCAAAAGCACAATCGCCACGAGCAACTATTTCAGCAGCCATTACATAAGGCACGTAGGAAAAATTTAAGCCACCGTATTGTCTTGGAAGACTCATTCCATAAAGTCCTGCATTGGTTAAAGCTTCATGATTACGACTTGTACCTGCAGCATACACTACAGCATTATTTTCAACCTTTGGTCCCTCATGGTCTATCTCCTCCGCATTTGCAGCAAGAATTTCACCCGTTATTTCCCCTACTATTTCCAAAACTTTTTCGTAGTTATCTATTGCGTCTGTATAATCTTCAGGAGCGTAATCAAACGTTCCAAAATCCGCATAATCTTTTTCTTTCAATCTGATGATTTCCTGCATTAAATCGTGGTGCAGATGAAATTTCAAACTTTCATTATCAGTAAAAAAATTGTTAGCCATATCGTTTTCTGTTTCTTATTTTGTATTTGACTTATAATGAGCGATTAGTTTTGGCAGAATTTCTCCTGCATCGCCTGTTATTGTATAATCACTTATAGCGTTGATTGGTGCAGCTATATCTGTATTAATTGAAATTATTTTTGAACTCTCTGCCATACCTGCACGATGCTGTACAGCACCTGAAACTCCGCATGCAATATAAAGTTTAGGTCGTACAGTTACACCTGTCTGTCCTACCTGACGTTCGTGTTCTGCTAAACCTGCATCAACAGCTGCACGTGTTGCCCCTACTTCGCCTCCAAGTACTTCAGCTAACTGATAAATTAATTTGAAACCATCTTTTACTGAAGCCATACCATATCCTCCACAAACAATAATTTGTGCTCCTTTAATATTGATTTTTTGCTGTTCAATTTCTCTTTCAAGTATTTGAATACAGAAATCGTTGTCTGAAACGTAATTTGCAACATTCAGTTTATTGATCTCTCCTTTATATTCCGTATTATACAGTTCTTTTTTCATAACTCCTTCTCTAACGGTAGCCATTTGAGGTTTAGTCTCAGGATTTATGATTGTTGCAATAATGTTTCCTCCAAAGGCAGGACGTATCTGGTAAAGTAAATTTCTATAAACCACACCTGCTTTTTTATCCTCGTGATCGCCTATTTCCAAAGAAGTACAATCTGCTGTCAATCCACAACGTAAATAAGAGGCAACACGAGGAGCAAGGTCTCTTCCTACAGATGTAGCACCAAATAAAACTATTTGAGGTTGTTTTTCCTTAATCAATTTTGTTACGATAGCAAAGTGAGGAAGGGTTTGATAAGGGAAAAGCCTTGTATCGTCAGCATAGTTAATGCAATCTACACCATAAGCAAAAAGTTCCTGCAAAGGTTTTTCATCAACCTGTCCTACAACCATTGCTTCTACCTTTACTTTCAATTCATCGGCAAGTTTACGAGCCTTTGATAAAAGTTCCATACTAACGTCTGCAACTGTCTTTTCTTCTGTTATTTCACAATATACAAATATATTATTCATCTTTTTCCTGTTTTAATATTATCCAATAATATGTGCTGTAATAAGCTCTTTTATCAATCCATCTAAATCTTCATCTGATGCTGAAAGTTTAACACTTTCCTTTGCTGTAAGCACAACATTTTCTATCTTTTTAACTTTTGTAGGAGAACCTGTAAGTCCAAGACGAGAATCTTCTGCTTGAATATCTGCAGCATTCCATTCCTCAATCTTCAAATATGGTTTTTGTTGCCAAAGTTTAGCAGTATCAATACCTATTTCAGCAGCTTCTGATGCAGAAATAGCATACTTATATTTCATAACTCTTTTTGCATGAGGAAAACGACATGGATTAGCACTACCATGAACTGTGATAAGACATGGAAACTTACTTTCAACTACTTCTATACCTCGCTCTAATCGTCTTTTGATTTGAATTGCTGTTTCATTAACTGCAACTACTTCTTCTGCATAAGTTATTTGTGGCATATTCAATTTTTCCGCAACTTGCGGACCCACTTGAGCAGTATCCCCATCAATAGCCTGACGACCACAAAGAACTAAATCTACGTTGCCAAGTTTCTTTATTGCTTGCGAAATAGTATAAGATGTCGCAAGAGTATCTGAACCTGCTACTTTCCTGTCTGAAACTACAATTCCATTATCTGCTCCTCTATAAATAGAATCCCTTATTATTTCTGCGGCACGACTTGGTCCCATTGTGATAACACTCACAATAACATCTTCAAGTCTGTCTTTTATTTCCAAAGCCATCTCCAAAGCATTCAAATCTTCAGGATTAAAAATTGCAGGCAAGGCAGCACGGTTAACTGTACCATCTTCTTTCATTGCATCTTTCCCTACGTTTCGTGTATCGGGAACCTGCTTTGCTAAAACTACTATTCTAAAACTCATTTTATTATATTTAGTTTAATAAATTTTTATTTTAAGGGGTGCAAAGATAATATTTTTTTACATTTTTACTTTCAAACCTAAAGAAATATTAAATCGTGTCAAATCTTCTTTAGAATTACTTATATCTATTGAATTGTCTTCAAAATTTAAAGTTGAAAGAGAGCCGGCAAGAAATCCTGCATTTAATCCTACTGATATATTTTTTACCAATTCATAATCTATACCTGCACCAAATCCATAACCAAAACAACTCCCCGTATATGTAGCAGGGATAACTTTTACCTCATCTACTTGTGTAGTTGCATTATAAACCATTTGATCATATTTTATTGTATTTCTATAACCCATATATCCTATTGTGGCATTAACAAAAAAAGTAAAATGCTTTGCAAATGTCGGCAATAGATATGTAAATGTTGGACCTGCATACAATATATATGTGTTGTCTGATAATATAATTTCATTTGCATCAGTAGAATATGCGCTTTTATATGAGTCAAAAGAACCTAACCCGGATAATTTTACGCCAATAGCAAAAGATTTGCAAAATCTATAACCATAATCAAAATCCATATTTAAGGCATGTCTCATTGTTCTTTTATGGTCTTCATCAATATTTGTATTCAAAAAAGAATAATCCATTTTTGAAATACGGAAAGCATATCCAAATGTTATTGAGAAATTGTGCTTATCATAATTAGCTATATTAGTTTGTTGAGCCATTATACTTACAGCAAAAACAACAAAAACAGCAAATAGAAATATCTTTTTCATTTTCTTTATATTTTTTGTTTTTTATTTATTTTTTATGCTGCAAAGATACATTTTTATTTTATTATGTTTTTGTATTAAAACTTACTAAATGCAATAATAAATGTAAATGTCTATATTGCAAACTGCTTAAATTATCTATGAAATCACTATGTTCAGATTATTTTCAACAAATTATAATGACAAAAGAAAATACTGTCCAAATAACAATTTTTATTTTGTGAAAAATAATCTTTGTTTTTTTCCCAAAAATCTTTACTTTATTATCAACAAAATCAAGATTTTGGGGAAAAAAACAAAGATTATTTTAAATGATTATAAAACTATGATTGACAAATAGTTTATAAATACTACATGCCATTTTCATGTCAGAAAAAGTTTTTCTATTTTTGCCTGCGATAATTCATTTTATTTTCAAATATGCACTTATAATATAACAATGAAAACTCTTATTCCAAACCATCCGTCAAAATTTCGTGCGGCTGTGCATATCATTTCATTAATGATTTTATTAGAAGCTGCTCTTATGTTAGTCAGTACCGCTGTCACTTTATGGTTAAAATCTGACGGAGTTCATGCTTTATTGATAAGTTCTCTTATAACGTTGTTTGTTGGATTTATTCTCTGGCTCATTTCAAAAACAAAAGATATAGTCATTGATAAAAGAAATGCTTACATAGCAGTTGCATTGACATGGATTATTATGACTGTATTCGGACTTTTGCCTTTTGTTATTGGAGGTTATATTCCATCTGTTATAGATGCTATGTTTGAAACAATGTCTGGCTTTACAACAACAGGAGCAACTATTTTAGAACACGTAGAAACATTACCTAAAGGTATATTATTTTGGAGGAGTTTAATGCAATGGATAGGAGGAATTGGTATTGTTGTTGTTGTTGTGTCTTTTATGCAAATAGAAGGTGGTGGAGGAATGTCACTTATTTCAGCAGAAATGGTAGGACCGGAAAAAGGGAAAATAACTCCCAGTACACGCAAAACAGGAAAAATTCTTGTACTCATTTATTCTGTTCTTACAATAGCAACAGCTTTATCTTACTGGTTAGGAGGAATGAGTATATATGAAGCCTGCTGTCACAGTTTTGCGACTGTTTCATCCGGTGGATTTTCTACAAAGGATGCTTCCGCATCCGCTTATTCACCACTTATTCAGTATCTGATGATAATTTTTATGATACCTGCTGGAACTAATTTTATTCTTATGTACAATATATTTAAAGGTAAATGGTCGCGGGTAATGAAAAATGATGAGTTTAAGGTTTATATTTCAATCATATTTATTTTTTCTCTCGTTGTTGCATTCTTCATTTATACACCACAAGCAGGACTTGAACTGACTTTAAGGCAATCTTTCTTTCAAGTAATATCCATTATGACAACAACAGGCTTTACAAATGCTAATTATGGTTTTTGGTCTACACCTGCAATACTGTTATTATTTGTGTTGATGTTCATTGGAGCAATGGGCGGGTCAACTTCTGGCGGTGTAAAAGTGGGACGTACAATAGTTCTTTTTAAGAATGCACGAAATATTATAAAATTCAGTATTCACAATCGTGCTTTTATGCCGATAAAAATAGACAAACGCACTATTTCCAACACATTACTTTATAATGTTATGGCTGTATTTCTTCTGTACGTTGCAGTATTTGTTATTTCTACTCTATGCCTTACTTTTGTTGGATTAAACTTTGAAGAAGCATTGGAAGGATGTTTGAGTTGTTTAGGATGTGTTGGTCCTATTTATGTTCAACGGGTAGACTTATCTACGTTTTCTACTTTTTCTGATGTTGCTAAATGTATATTTACTTTCCTTATGTATCTGGGACGTTTGGAAATCCTTACAATATTTGTTCTATTTCTTCCATCATTCTGGAAAAAATAATTTTAGTAATTTTGCAATTATAAATAAAATATAAAAACAGAAAAGCAATGGAAGCTATAACAAAAACAAACTTCTCTTTTCACGGACAAATAAATAAATATGAAGGTAAAGTTCGTGACGTGTATAATATAAACAATGAATATCTTGCAATAGTTGTAACAGACAGAGTTTCGGCTTTTGATTTTGTATTTCCAAAAGGTATTCCTTTCAAAGGGCAGGTATTAAATCAAGTCGCAAGCTTGTTTTTAGATAAAACACAAGATATTGTACCTAATTGGAAACTTGTAACACCAGATCCTATGGTTACAATAGGTAGAAGATGCGAACCTTTTAAGGTTGAAATGGTTGTTCGCGGATATATTTGTGGTTCAGCATGGCGTTTATATCAGAATGGTAGCAGAGAAATATGTGGTGTTAAACTAAAAGACGGATTAAAAGAGAATGAACGTTTTGTTTCTCCAATAATTACGCCAACAACAAAAGCAGATATAGGACACGATGAAAACATTTCCAAAGAAGAAATAATACGTCAGGGATTAGTTTCAAAAAAAGATTACGAACAATTAGAGGATTATACCCTTAAACTGTTTAAACGTGGCACTGATATAGCAAAAGAACAAGGATTGATTTTAGTTGATACCAAATATGAATTTGGAAAAGTTGGTGATAAAATCTTTTTAATTGACGAAATACATACGCCTGATTCTTCTCGCTATTTTTATTCAGAAGGTTATGAAGAAAGGTTTATTAGAGGTGAAAAACAGCGTCAGTTGTCAAAAGAATTTCTGAGAGAATGGTTAATGCAAAATGGATTTTCCGGCAAAACAGGTGAAAAAATGCCGGAATTGACAGATGAAATAGTTAAAAATGTTTCGCAACGCTACATAGAATTATTTGAACATATAACAGGGAATAACTTTATCAAACCCGAAACAAACGGTAATGTTTTGGAAAGAATAGAAAATAACATAACAAAAGCCCTTAATTCTCTTTAAAAGAAAATAAAACTACAATAAATCATAAATAGTCACACAAAAAAAATGCTAACTTAAAATTTAAGTTAGCATTTTTTTTGTGTGACTAATCTGGGACTCGAACCCAGGACCCCATCCTTAAAAGGGATGTGCTCTACCTGCTGAGCTAATTAGTCCCGTTTTGCGGGTGCAAAGGTACAATAATTTCTTGAATGACCAAAGTTTTTAATAAAAATTATTTGATTTTTTATTTGTTTTTGTTGATTTTCAGGTAGTTATTTCTTGTTTTTTTTTGTCTAAAAGCCTAAAATGAACCTTTAAATATCTTTTTCAAATAAAAAAAATGTAATTTTATTAGGAAAAATTTTTGTCATTCAAGAAATTATCGTACCTTTGCAGTCTCAAAAATAAGTAATTTGTAATCAAAAATATAATAAACAATGTCAAGAATTTGTGAAATAACAGGAAAAAAATCCATTGGAGGTAACAGAGTTTCCCATTCCAATATTAAGACTAAAAGGAGATTTTATCCAAATCTTCAAATTAAAAAATTTTATATCCCGGAAGAAGATATGTGGATTACATTAAAAGTATCTGCAGCTGGAATGCGTACCATAAATAAAAAAGGTATTATGGCATGTTTGCAAAATTCTGTAGATAAAGGAATAATACGTTTGTAATTTTTTATACATATTGTTAAAGGCTCTCAGTGTATCACTGAGGGCTTTTTGTGTAAAACCAACTTAAAATGTACAGTTTTGATATTGAAATAAGAGTTGAATATGTTGATACCGACCAAATGGGTATCATGCACAATAGTCGTTATTTCCTGTTTTTTGAAAAGGGGCGTACAGAAACAATGAGAAAACTCAACATTGGTTACAAAACTGTAGAAAATTCGGGTATTATGATGCCTCTTTGTGAACAGTATGCTCATTATATTTTACCCGCTTTTTACGATGAACTGCTAATTGTTCGCACATATATAAAAGAAAAACCTATGGCTCGTATTCGTTTTGATTACGAAGTGATACGAAAAGAAAATAATAACGAAACAATAATTTGTTCGGGGTATAATATTCTTGCTTTTGTTGATATTAAAACAAGAAAACCTTTGAGGTGTCCCGCTTGGATACGAGAAAATCTTGCCGATTATACATACAAATGATATTTGTGAATATGAGATTATTTGTAATATAAGTTTATGTTTTTATCATACTTCTTATATGTTTTGTGATGTAAGAAGATTTTTTAGCTTTATGTTTGCTGTATCAAAGAATAAAAAGTTATTTTTCTTAAAATTAAAAAGGCTTTTCAATACGAAAAGCCTTTTATTTACATTCAGTACATCTGGCCGGAATCGAACCGGCACGAGTTTAAAGCTCACCAGATTTTGAGTCTGGCGCGTCTACCAATTCCGCCACAGATGCATTCACCTTTATTTTTTTGGTAGATTTTGAGATGCAAAAGTACAACATTTTTTTTAATTACCAAAATCTTTTTGATTCTTATATGGAAAAGCATTGTTTAAAAAAAACAATGCTTTATTTATTCTGATAATTAATTTCAGACACTAACAGATTCAACTATTTGTTTTCTGTATTCTGTCGGGCTTATTCCGTAAGTGCTGACAAATAGTTTGTAGAGTGTGGAACGGGATTGAAAGCCACATTCATAGGCAATGCCTTCTATCGTATCCGTATTGTTCGGGTCTGTGAGCAGAGTCTTCGCATAATCCAATCGCAAAGAATAAATATATTCCTTAAACGACATATCAACACATTCTCTAATGGCTTTATGCAGGTAGTTTTCATTGGTATTAAGTTTGTTGGCTATTTCCAAACGATTGATTTTATTTTTTACAAAATATCTGTTGGCAAACATAATTTCATTAAGTCCCTTAAATATCTTTTGATTTGTTGTTTCAATTACAGCAACTGGTTTGTTTTCCGGCGATAATTCTTTTTCCAATCGCTCTCGTTCCAAAAATTCTGCAAGCAGTTGTCTGCTTTTGTTCAATATCTTGCGATTTTTCATTATGTAAATCAACGCAAAGGCAATGATAAGAACAATAACCACTGCCAAAATCCATATCATTCTGTTTTTATTCTTATCCCTTATCTCAAGAATATCAACCTCATATTTGGTACGAAGTTCATCAAGTTGAGCCGCTGCCTTAACTATTTCCACAGAATCTCTGCCGTTTTTATATTTTTGAAACCAGTCAGCAGCACTCTCGCCTTTATTCAAATGGGCAAAGGTGCACGCTCTTTCATAAACAGCCTTCAACCAAAGAAACTTATTGCCCGACACTTCACCGTAAAGGACAAGTGAATCGGTTAAAGGCAGGGCTTTATCATATTGAGCAGTAAGCCTGTAAAAATCGTAAAGTGTTCCCGTAAAACTCCATATAGACGGAGATCGCATTTTATAGACATAACCTTTTATTTTGTTCAGATATTTTTCTGCCTTGTCAAACTGCTTCATATTTGAGTAAGTGTCAACATAATTCAAATCTATGTAAAGTTTATACACCAAATCTTCCTTTCCGCTTTCCGCATCTATTTCAGCATTTACTTTTTCCATTTTTTGGCATATAGCAAGGGCTTCGTCGTATTTCTTTTGCGTTACAACTGCTTTCCACAAGTATCTCGCAGAGAAAAGTTCCAGTTTCAAGTCATTGGCTTTACGAAAATGAACTATTGCTTTTTTGAGATATTTTTCGGCTTCATCGTATCGTTTCATTTGGAAATAAATTGTGCCAAACATATCGGTAACATATCCCAATCCTGCTTCACTTTTAATATTTTGAGCAACTTTATATTGTTTTTCACATTCGGCTATTGCTGCCTGATACTTTTCAAATTTTAAAAGTGCTGAAACATAATTGGAAAACATATTAAAGTATTCTTTCCAGAACTTATGTTTTTCGGCAAGGGTCATAAAATCTTCATAGCCGTCAATAATTTTTTGTTCATTTTCTCCTTTATAACTTTCAAACTGCATAAGCCTCACATCACATTCGGTCTTAAAGTTTTTTTGCTTTTGAGCTAAAGCAATGCACTCTTTGAAAACTTTTTCGTTAAACACAGAGTCTCCTGACTTGTAAGTAAGGTCTGCAATATTGTAAAGGACTTTTAATTTTTCTTCGCCTTTGAGTGTTTTGGCAACATTATAAAGCGAATCGAGGTTTGGTTTTGCGGTTGTGTTTTGAGCATTGACAGAGATGCAAACCGCAACAGCCACAAGGGCAACTACAATAAAACGGGTGGTTATTTTCATAAATTTAATAAAGTTTTTTTTCCGTTGCAAATATAATAAAATATTAAATAATCAAAATTATGTAAAAAAATTTGATAATTTGTTTTTATAAATGCCAAAAATATCTTTGTTTTTGAGCTTAAATATCTTAATTTACGCAAATAAAAACAGTGTTTTATAAGTAAAAAACGCTGTTTTTGCAGTTGTGTTCTGCATTATGATGCTCTTTTGTAATTTATATGGTCAAATATTAAAAATGTTTTATTGAGCGAAATTTATCCTTTCCTCCCCAAAAAATCTTTCGATTTTTCTCTTCCTTCTCGTGGAAAATGTCATTTTTTTGGGAAAAAAAGACGCAAAAATCGTCAAAAAAGCAACTCGCTAAACCATTCGTTCTCAACGAGTTTCCAAAACGGAAACCAACTTTTCCAAAATGGAAACCTCTTTTTTCCAAATCGGAAACCAAGTTTTCAAACGGGAAACCTCTACGGCAATTTTCGGTGATACATTTGCATCGTCAAAAACAAAAAAAACAAAAACGGATATGTATAAAAAAGATAATAAAAAAATGAACTTCTGGAGGAAATTCTTCTACGACTTCCTTTTAGACACCAACAAAATGTTCTACGTAACGCTTGTGGCTTTCATCATCATTCTTGTCATTGCTTTCTGCCTCTTTATGCGGATTGACAAAGAACTTGAAGGTGAGAAAAAATGCTCGCAAAACACGGAAAAACATCAAAGTAAATCGGGAAAAAACCAATTTAATAAAACATTTAATATAAACAATTCATTAAAACCTCGCGATGTACAGGCAATCGCATTAAAAAGATGAAAAGGATTATAATTTTCGCTGTGGCTTTCGGTTTTTGCTTCGCCACTCTAAACAATCAAGCAAATGCTCAAACCTTTAAAAAAGGTGACAAAGTTCTCAATGTCGGTATCGGTTTTGGAGACCCTTACGGTGGTTGGGGAAGTTACGGCTGGGAAACAAAAGTTCCTGCAATCCATGCTTCTTTGGACTACGGCATCATAGACAAGATCTTCGGCGTAGATAAATTGTCTTTGGGAGTTGGCGGTCTTGTCGGTTTCAAAATGAAAGGATACGACTTCAACGGATACGGGTCAAGAGATTACACTTGGACTTACTCCACTTTTGTTATCGGAGCAAGAGGAACATTTCACTATGAGATCAATAAGGATTTTGAGGCTTATGGCGGTGCTATGATCGGGTTCAGGTACGTTTCCTTTGACTACGATGACTATTGGGAAGACTATTATTATGGCTGGTACAACTCTGAACCTGACAACTCCGACTCGGATTTCCTTTTTGACCTGTTTGTAGGAGCAAGATACTACTTCACAAAGAGTATAGGAGCATTCGGCGAAGTTGGTTATGCTAACATTGCGTATTTCAATTTAGGCGTTTCATTTAAATTTTAAGTTTTCATTCATAAGTATTAAGTTAAACAACGGATAAGGGGGGCTTTTGTGACTTTCAAGTTGAAAAAGACAACACCCAATGTCGCAAAAGTTTCCCCTAAATCCGAAAATTAAAATCAAAAACGAAAAAACACGCATTTAATCGCAACTCATTATGATTAAGAACGCTGCAACAACAGGAACGACTGAAGCAACCCGGAAAAATGGTTGGATTGCTTTTCTACCGACAGATACATTCTTTCGGAATGTTTTTCTGACGAAAATTACAGCCGTTAAAACCTTCGTTGAAGGTTCAAAAACC
>JAISUE010000081.1 GCA_031272245.1 Bacteroidales bacterium | reverse complement strand
GGCACAACAATAGTCAGTTGCTCCACAGGTTCGCATTTCACGCCGTCAATTTCCTTTATTATAACCTTTGGTTGCCCTACCTGCAATTCATAACCTTCACGCCTCATAGTCTCAATCAGTATTGACAGATGCAGGATGCCGCGTCCGTAAACAATCATTACGTCAGGCGAATCGGTGTCTTCAATCCGTAAAGCAAGGTTTTTCTCCAACTCTGCGTAAAGTCGGTCACGCAAATGACGGCTTGTAACGTACTTTCCTTCACGTCCGAAGAACGGAGAGTTGTTTATGGTGAATAACATTGAGAGTGTAGGTTCATCAACCTTGATTGGCGGAAGTGCCTGCGGGTTTTCCACATCGCAAACGCTGTCTCCGATGTCAAAGTTCTCAATTCCAAGCAACGCACATATTTCTCCTGCTTCTATTTCGGTCTTTATCTTTTCTTTAGCCAAGCCTTCAAAGACATATAATTCCTTTATCCTTGAACGAATTTGTGTTCCGTCAGCCTTAACGAGCATTACATCCTGCCCAGCCTGCAATTTGCCGCGGTGTAACCTGCCAACAGCAATACGACCCACGTAAGAAGAATAGTCAAGCGAAGAAATCATCATCTGCACATTGCCTTCGGTTGTCTTATAAGCGGGAATGTGTTCTATAATCTGGTCTAAAAGATAACTGACATCCGAAGTCGGTTTGGTGTAATCCTCACTCATCCAGCCTTCTTTTGAAGAACCGAAGACGGTAGGAAAGTCCAGTTGATCCTGAGTTGCTCCCAGATTGAACATAAGGTCAAATACCTTCTCCTGAGTGTCCAACGGGTTGCAGTTTGGCTTATCTACCTTGTTGATAACTACAATCGGTTTGAGATTAAGTTCAATCGCTTTCTGTAAAACGAACCTTGTCTGCGGCATAGGACCTTCAAAAGCATCCACAACCAGCAAAACGCCGTCCGCCATGTTCAATACACGTTCCACTTCGCCCCCAAAATCGCTGTGTCCGGGCGTATCAATGATGTTAATCTTGAATCCCCTGTAACGAATGGAGACATTTTTACTCAGAATCGTTATTCCGCGTTCGCGTTCCAAGTCATTGGAGTCCAGAATTAGTTCTTTTTTTTCCTGATTATCGCGGAAGAGTTTAGCTTGATAAAGCATTCTGTCCACGAGTGTTGTTTTCCCATGATCCACATGGGCTATTATTGCTATGTTTCGTATGTTTTGCATTACAATTTTTAGTTTTAAGAGACTGCAAAGTTACAAATAATAATTATTTCAAATTTGTATGTATTATTTTACAATGTATTTATATTACAATATTAGATTATTCCTGTAGAAATCTTTATTTATATTCATAGAAATCAAAATTTTGCAAAAGAAATTCAAACTTTTTATTTTTTTTATAAAGAAAATTTCACTATTTTTGCTATGTTTATTTATAATGAAATAATAAAAATGAAACGTAATATAACGATAGAATACGAAGAATTTAATGATATTCAAATGCTTTCAAACGAAGATCAAAAACTTGTTTTAGCAGCACGACAAACATTACTCTATTCGTATAGCCCTTATTCAAATTTTAGAGTTGGGGCAGTTGTTTTATTAGATGACGGGACAATTATTCAAGGTGCAAATCAAGAAAACGTTTCTTATCCGTCCGGACTTTGCGCAGAAAGAGTTGCTCTTTTTACAGCATGTTGCGATGCAAAACAAAGAAAAGTAGCAAAACTCGTAATAGCAGCAGAAAAAAATGAACAATATGTTGAAGTATGTCCTTGCGGTTCTTGTTTGCAGGTAATGATTGATACGGAAAAACGCTATAAAAAGGAATTGGAAGTAATTATTCCTTTACCTCAAGGACGATTTGCTAAAATAAAAGGTATGAAAAACTTTCTACCTTTTGCCTTTAAATCATTTTAACAAATAAAAAATGGTTACCTATTTTATTTAGTAACCATTTTTTTCATTAATAATATATGTAATCTTTCTATTTTATTACTATTTATTTCATAAACATTTTGGCAAGTTCACGCTTTGTTCTACTTTGCCAGTCCTTCTTATGATAAAGATATGACGCTATTTGAGGCACAACCAATGTTGCTTCGGCATAAACCATCTGCTCATACGTGGTATCAACTTTGCCCCATGAGCAAGCCTCTTTCAACGTTGAAGAAGAACAAGCGCCATCTCTAACATCAGCAACCGTAATTTGTATTGCGTATTTGTGCATCTCTACTTCATGCCCCAAAACTTCGGCACAAACAACAGTATCCTGCGTAAAGTTTTTAGGCACTCCGCCACCTACCATAAATAATCCAGTTGTACCTGCTTTAATCTTGATATTTGTAAGTTCCAAAAAATCTTTTACACTGTCTATTGAAAGATGGTGTTCCGGATTTGCAACCTGATGCATTACCAATCCAAAGCCCGCAGAACAATCACTGAAAGCCGGACAGAAGATTGGCACATTGTTTTCGTAACAAGTTTGAATCAGAGAGTCCGTTTTTTTAGCATTTCCTTTCGCAAGCCACTTCCCAATTTCCATTATAAACTCTCTTGAAGAATATGGACGAGGTTCTAATGAGTCTGCAATGAGTTTTATAGTCGCATCACAGTTTTGCAATTCCTCTTCGTCAATATATGTGTCGTAAATACGATCTATGTAATTTGAACGCAAAAATTTATCATCAATAAATGGCGTTCCTTTATAATGTTTGAAGCCTAATGCTTCAAAAAAATCCATATCTATTATAGATGCTCCCGTTGATACAACACAATCTACCATATTGCTTTTTACCATATCAACATAAACCTGCATACATCCTGCTGCCGAAGTACTGCCTGCAAGCGTCAAAATGACCGAACAATCTTTGTCATTGAGCATTCTGTCATAAATATCTGCTGCATTGGCAGTATCGCGTGAGGAAAACGACATCTCTCGCATTGCATTTATCATTTCCGTTGAATCAATCTGCTTTATGTCAATGTGCTTAACAGTTTCTTTTAACAAATCTGCTTTCTTCATAGATTTTTAGTATTTAATTTTTATTTTTTTCATTTATCCAACGATTAAATAAAGAGCCTAATCGGAAAGAAAATACACTGTATTTAGCAGACCACCACTTTGGTTTTTCCCAAATGTCACTATAATCATACCAAGACAAGCCTTTCTGAATTATGACTTTCCATCTGTTCGGCTTCATCAATTTTAATTTGGATTTCATCGTAGATAAATTAACATTAATAAAGTAGCGCATAAGAGAATCGAACTCTTATTACAAGAATGAGAATCTTGCGTCCTAACCGTTAGACGAATGCGCCCAAAATATTCTTGTTTGAGTGTGCAAAAGTACAACTTTTTTTTCTGAATACCAAAGAAAAGACTTATTTTCCTAATTTAAAACATAAAATATTATATTTGTAAGTGATAGAAAATAATTACCTAAATAATATAAATAAAATGCTTTAATGAAAAATACTATTTTTGCAAACTCATAATTTTAATTTTTAATATCTTTATTCAACAATGGATTACCCATCATTATTACTGGAAAACGCAGTGAATGAACTGTCTAAATTACCCGGAATAGGCAAAAGAACAGCTCTCAGATACGCTCTTTACCTTTTAAAACACGAAGAAATTGTAACTAAACAATTAGCAGAAAGTATAGTAAAATTAAGACACAATATTAAATTTTGTGAAATTTGTAACTCTATTTCTGACAATAATACGTGTTTTATTTGCGAAGATATGAAACGAAACCACTCATTAGTCTGCGTGGTTGAAAACATTCGTGATGTAATGGCAATAGAAAATACTCATCAATACAATGGAGTATATCATGTTCTTGGTGGAATTATTTCTCCTATTGACGGTATAAGTGCCAAAGATATTGACATTGAACATTTGATTTCAAGAGTAAGAGATGGAAAAATATCTGAATTGATTTTAGCATTGCCAACAACCATAGAAGGTGATACCACTTCATTTTATATAAATAAAATAATAACCAAAGAATGTTCGGAACTCTTAAATAAAGAAATCAAAATTTCTACTATTGCAAGAGGAATTGCTATTGGAGACAACATAGAATTCGCGGATGAAATAACTCTTGGACGGTCAATAATCAATAGATTACCATTCGATGAAATATATCAATAATTGTTAGTTAAAAAATATGTTTTGAAAATTTTGATTTTAAGTAATAAAATTCAAAAAATCACCAAAAAAATCTTCGTTTTTTTTTTCACAAAACAGCATATTTTATAATTAAAATGCTGTTAATTTTCATATAGATATATATCTTTTTATATTTTTCCAAATAATTTGAAAATAAAATACTTTTTTTCTCTTTTTTTATTTGATTTTAGTATCTTTGTCTCATAAAAACTTGCAAGTTTTATGAGAATAAAAATATGTTTATCGGTTATTTTCGTATTTGCTATAAGTATTTGTTTCTGTCAGAACTTACGTTTTGAACAAAATATTGGGCAATGGGATGAACATGTTTTGTTTCAAGCCAAAGCACAAAATACAACCATATTCATAACTAAAGATGGAATAACATTTTTAGTTAATTCTGACAAACATAATCATGATCACGAACAAACAAATTCTGATAAAGAAATAGAAAAGACGCTTGTACAATATCATGCATTTAAGCTAACCATTAAAGGAAAAGAACAAAACTCTCAAATTATACCTCAAAATGAAATGCAAGGATATTCCAATTATTTCATTGGAAACGATAAAACAAAATGGAAAAGTGGTGTAAAATCCTATTCTGATATTATCTTCAAAGATGTTTACAAAGGTATTGACTGGAGAATTTATAGTAATGATGGCAATTTTAAACACGATTTCATTCTACATCCCGGAGCAAATGTAGAAGATATTTTATTGGAGTATGAAAATGTAAGTAACTTATGGTTGCAAGACAATAATCTTGTATTATCTACTGCTTGTGGCGATATAGTAGAACACAAACCTTTGGCTTATCAAAAAATAAAAGGGGAAAAAATAGATTTGGAAGCTAAATTCATTCTTAATAATAATAAAGTATCTTATCAAATAAATAATTATGATAAAGATGTTGATTTGATTTTAGACCCTGTACTTGTTTTCTCAACTTATTCAGGTTCTACTGCTGATAATTGGGGATTCACTGCAACTTATGATGATAAAGGTTATCTGTACGCAGGAGGAATTTCCGAAGGATATACGGGTTATCCTACAACTTATGGGGCTTTTCAAACTGTAAATAATGGTAATTGGGACGCAACAATAACAAAATTCTCAGCAAATGGAACAAATTTAATTTACTCAACTTATATAGGAGGTTCAAAAGCAGATTTACCAAGTAGTCTTTATGTAAATTCTTTTGGCGAATTACTTATTTTAGGCGTTACAGGCAGCAATGATTTCCCAACAATAAATGCATATCAATCTTTATTCGCTGGAGGCAGTTCTGTTTCTTATATGAATTTTAATCTTAGTCAGGGAACAGATATATTTGTTTGTAAACTTTCTGCAAATGGAACGCAATTACTGTCCTCTACTTATGTTGGAGGTACAAGTAATGACGGATTAAATTATCGTAACAATTATTATGTTTATGGAAATCCTAACACTCTTTATTATAATTATGGAGATGGTATAAGAGGAGAATTGATAACCGATGATAAAAATAATGTTTATGTTGGAAGTTGTACATTTTCTTTGGACTTTCCAACAGCAAACGCATTTCAACCAACAAGTAAAGGTAATTTGGAAGGTGTAGTATTCAAACTTGATAACAATCTTCAATCAATGCTTTTTTCTTCTTATTTAGGAGGCATTGGAGATGATGCTATTTATTCTGTTGATGTTGATAGCACATATAGATTGTATGTAACAGGAGGTACAATGTCTTACGACTTTCCTGTTACTCAATCAGCTTTTCAAAAACAACATAAAGGAGGTTACGTAGATTGTTTTCTTTCACTTATTTCCTACGACGGTTCTCAACTTTTAGCATCTACGTATTATGGTTCTGAATTTTATGATCAATCATATTTTATTCGTACGGATAAAAACAATTACCCTCATATTTTCGGACAAACAAAAGCTAATGGATCTCAAATGATTTATGGTAATGTATTGCAAGAACCCGGTGGAGGTCAAGTCATCGCTAAATTTTCTCCTCTACTTGATTCTCTAATATGGAGTGGAGTTTTTAGTGGAACAAACAGAGATGTAAATATATCTCCTACTGCTTTTGGAGTAGATAAATGTGGAAGAATATATATTAGTGGCTGGGGCAGACATTTTAAATACAATGTAGGAACGAGTTCTACATTTGGAACATACGGAATGAGTGTTACATCTGATGCTTACAGTATAAACACTGATGGACAGGATTTTTACATTGCATCTTTTAATACTGATCCTCTAACTTTAAACTATGGAACTTTTTTGGGAGAAAACAACAATAGTCTTTACATAGGCAACGATCATGTTGACGGAGGCACGAGCCGTTTTGATAAATTTGGCAATTTGTATCAGGCAGCTTGTGCAAGTTGTGGTGGAAGTCAATCTTTCCCTGTTTTACCTGCCAATGCATGGAGTAACAACAATGGTTCTTCAAACTGTAATCTTGCAGCTATAAAATTTAGTGTTCATAATGATTATGCAGTAGCGAACTTTGATTTAACTCCTGTACAATGTATGAATTATTACGTTCAGTTCACAAATAACAGTCGCGGAGACAATTTTCAATGGTTCTTTGGAGATGGAACTGTTTCAACCGATAGAGATCCTTCTCATACTTACAGCCAACCGGGAATTTATGAAGTAACTCTCGTAGCACAGAAAAACAATGCTTGTTTAGAATTTGATACTGCTAAACACACTGTTGTAATACTTGGAAATTCAAAAGATACTTTACCTACGTTATATACTTGTCCAAATATTCCAATACAAATAGGTTTGATGTTAAATACACCTGAAGATATTACATGCCATTGGATTCCAACAACAGGTTTAACTAATCCTAACATATCCGATCCTTATGCTACAATATACGGAGATACCACATATTATCTCATTATTTCTTCTAATGGTTGTTCTGATACACTTGTTCAAATGATAAAACTTACAGACATTGCTACAAATGCACCAGATACTATACATATTTGCAGTTATCCGCAAGAAATTATTATTCCTGAATTAGATAATTATTCAACAATAGCATCTTGGGATAGAGAGTTTTCCGATACAATAGGAGTAATCCAAGATATTTCTCAAAGCACTACCATTAATATATCTACATTTGAAAGTCGTTATCTATATTTTATGCAGTGGGCTGGTGCTTGTGAAGGAAGAGATAGCACTTGGATAGATTATCAGGGTATAAGCATTGACTTGCAAGTTACTGCTAACACATGTCCAAACAGCTCTGACGGAGAAGCCTCTTTGACAATTTCAAATATTAAAGATACTGTAATATGCAATTTCTTTAATCCAATTTCTCAAACAGACACTTCTATAATAATACTTAATGATACACTTTTTAAAATAACAAATTACGAAATTGGAAATTATACTATAAGTTTTGAAATATCTGATAGCTGTAATACTATTCTTAATTTCACAATTACAGAAGACAGTGTATTCAATGTAGAACACTCTTATCAAAATAATCCTTGTGCTATGGCAAAAGCAGGACAGATAAATTTACACATAACAGGTGGCAAAACTCCTTATAATATAAGCTGGTCAAATGGAGAAACAACTGACACTATTAAAAATTTGCCAATAGGAGATTATATTTATATAGTTTCCGATGCCAAAGGTTGTATAATAAGTGATACAGTGCATATAATAGTAGATGATTCCATTATATTGAGCATCAATCATACTGATAATAATTGCATTGAAGGCTGCTCTGCCGAAGCTACAGTTGAAATAAGTGGAGGACTTACTCCTTATCATTACCTTTGGAATAATGGTAATGACACCCCTGTCGCAAACAATTTATGCGTTGGCAACTATACTGTTACTGTTACTGACTCTGCAGGATGCGTTGCTACACAAAATGTCAATATTGGCTATAATTATATTTATACCGGCGTTAATGCAACGGCAAGTGATTATTTAGTTTATGATGGACAAACAATCATACTCTTATCTCAACCTCAAATAGACGGAGTAACTTACCAATGGACACCAACAACAGGTTTGTCTTCTCCAAATCATAACATAACTTTTGCCACAATGTATGCTACAACAACCTTCTATATACTTATTTCCGACGGACATGATTGTCTTTTACTTGACAGTGTAACAATAAACGTTGACAGAGTAGTTTGTGATAAACCAAATATTCACATTCCTAATGTATTTACTCCAAATGATGATGGTAAAAACGATATTCTTTACGTAACAGGAGAATATATTCGTAAAATAAAATTTATGATTTTTGACCGTTGGGGTGAAAAAGTTTTTGAAACAACTAATATAAACGAAGGTTGGGATGGTCGTTTTCGTGGTCAAATGTGTCAAAATGGGGTTTATTTTTACAGACTTGAAGTAGAATGTGAAGCTGAACGTACATATTCTACTTCCGGCGACATTACACTTATTCGCTAATTTCATCACTTAAATTTACAGAAAGTTTTATCCTTTATCATAATATAAAACATAATAAAAATAAGAAGCATTTATTTTTATTCAAATTCATAGACTGAATACAGAAAAGTAAAAACATATTCAAATATCTCAATATTATTATTGCTCAACGGTTGCAACCTTTTCACATTAGTATAAATTCTTTTTTAGTATCAATTATTATTTTTAAAGATACAACTATCATTTTTTCATACCATTAAAAACTTTTTATTCCGGATTAAAATGTTTTAAAGTGAAATTAAAATCTTTTGAAGTGAAATTAAAATGTTTTAAGTGAAATCAAAATGTTTTGAAGTGAAATTAAAATCTTTTAATTTTGGATTTAAATGTTTTAATCGGATTGAAATCAAATGAAAATATCAAAAAAAAGATTTTACCTGCTAAATTATGCGGATTTTTCTATTCTCCAATAATAAGCCTCTAATTAAAAAGAAAATAAAACTTTTTTTCTTTACTTTTGTGTTAAAATTAAAAACAAATAAAATGAAAAAATTAGCCATTTTGATTTCAATCATCATAATAATTGCATCATCTCTTAACATATTTATATCTTTAAGTCTCAATGCAATGAAAGAAGAACACAAAGTGGAAAAAACATTGAGAAAATTTTACAACACAATTACTAATAGAAATTACACTTTGTTATTCAATTTATCAAGTGAAAATTTCAAACCATTTGCCAAAATGTTACGAAATATGGATTATGGTTTAGTAAAATACAAAAAAATTAACATTGCAGCAATACAAATAAATGGTGAAAAAGCCGAAGCAAGCGTTGTTGCAGAAGATTTAAACGGTTTTGTTATGCTGGTGGATTGGATTCTTGTAAGGGATACAAGTGAAACTTGGAAAATGGACAGTATTTCTTATAGTATAATTCTCTCTTCTTCGGAAAAGTTTTATAAAATACGAAATTCACAAAAAGGACTTTATATGCCTGTAAAAGACCCTAATATGATACCTTATCCAACATTAGATACATTGGACTTTTTGGAAACAGAAGAAGAAACAGAAATTGAATAAATATAATATGTATCAATTTCAATATAACATTATTAAACTGATTGTAAAAAGCATATTCAGCTTATAAACCAATTCATAATTTTAATTTTATTTGCCAACTTATCCGACTTAAAATTAGTTTATTTTTTAATAGTAAAGCGTTTGCTGACAGGAATACCATTTATCATTACTCTGATAAAGTAAATTCCTGATGAGAGTGAAGAAACATCTATTTGCATCGGTAAAGTTTCCCAAACTTTAAGAACAACACCATTTGAATTTATCAACTGCCCTTGTTTCAATTCAGGTAATTCTGTTTTTATATTTAAAATCTCGTGCGTTGGATTTGGAAAAACAGAAAAACTGCTTTCTTCCACAGGTATGGAATTTAATGAATTTACATATTGCCATAAAGACCACATACTGGTATCATTATTACCACATACCGTTCTTATTCTAATTTGGTATCGTTCTCCTTGCGGTACATCTCTAATGGTATAAAAAGGAAACAAATATATTGTATCTCTTTGAAAATCTATTGCATATTGCGATTTGTATTCTATCTCCCAAAAGGCAATCTCATCATTATCCTGCCACTCACAAACAATATCATTCCCATTTTCTGAAGAATAATAGATACAGGTAAAATTTTGAGGCGGAAGACACCAATTATCCTGTGCGACAAAAGATAATTCCGTATCATTTTCCGAAGTATCATTTTCCAAACAAATTGAACGAACCTTCAAAAGATAACTGTTATTTGCAATTAAACTGTCATAAGCAAAAGGTAAAGAATCTATTGTTTTACTTATACTGTCATTATTCGTCAGATTTATCAGAACTATTTGCCAAGAAGTATGATTTTCATTTGCTTGCCAATTAACGGTTATACTGTTACTGCTCAAAGAGGTTATGCTTATATAATCCGGATTTAAACAAATATCTTCTATTTTAAAATCATTTATAGCAAAACCTGTATCCAAATTATTTCCATTAGATGTATTAACGATAGCAAACCGTATAAGATCTTCTCCCGTATAATTTGTCATATTAAATGTTTTAGTTTGAAAATCTGCTGTTACAGCAAGATTATCAAGCAAACTGTAATGCAAACCTCTTGTATATACAAGTAATTTGCACGAATAAGAACTTTTGTATTTGAAACTTATCTCCGGTGTAGCCAAAGTTAAAAAATTATAATAAGGAGAAAAAAGAGTATCTCCATTTGTCCGCCAACATTCTGCTACATTACAATAGCCTTCGTTTGAATAATAAATTGTATCTTCCAAATCAACAACAGGGTAATTACTTATTGTAGAACAAAATGTTTGAAATAATAATTCATCACTATAATTACTTGTATCGTTATTTGAAGTTAAAGCCCTTAATCTTGCAATGTATGATGTATTTGGAGTAAGATTTGAAAGCGTTTTACTGTTAATAAATTCTTCACTTACAGCAAATGAACTGTTAATTTCTTTGTATTCAAATAACCATCTAACAGAATTTGTTCCTTCATCCCAGCAAACATTAGCCGAAGTATCAGAAAGAGCAGTAAGTCTAATATTGGTTGGTGGAATAATAACAGTATAAGTCGTAAATGTATCAGCATCTGACCAGAAACTTTGCTCATTACCACAATCGGATTGCACCCTCCAAACATAAGTTGTATAGTCATCCAAAGAATCAAGATAGTAATTATTACTTATTCCATTTTTGATTTGCCATGTTTCTTCCGAAATTTTTCTGTACTGTATATTGAAAAGGGTTTGATTTGAATTTGCTGACCACGACAAAGTTACTGAATTTGATGTTATATTACTATGATGCAAATTTACAAGATTTGGACAATAACGACCTGTTATATAAATATCATCTAATGAAACAGCTATTGTACCTGAAGAAACGCTTTCCCATGCAAAAATTATTTTAATTGTATAGCCAAATATATTTGGTTGTATTTCTATATGCTCACTTTGCCAAGAAGTACCATCACCAAAATATTGCATTTGTCCAATCTTGTTATTATCTTCTGGTAATTGTTTTATGTCTAACGCATAGTTATCATATACTTGATAAACTTTGAGATTATCTGTTTCAGAATTTCCTGCGGCTTTCCACTTGAAATCTATATAAAAACTTGAAGCATAACTTGGAATAAAGAAATCAAAATACATATAACTTATAGTTGTATCTGCTATATACCCTGTTGTTACTCCATCATAAGAAGAAATATAAACAGCTTTACTTCCAAAATTGGTAGCATTTTCAGCTGTTCCAATAACAAAAGGATTGGAAATACTACTCATAAAACCTATTTTCCCATCTACATCTGTACTATCTTCATAAATATTATCTTCATCATCAAACTCAAAATCTATTTGCACAGGTAAATTCCAAACAGAATTTGCTCCCAAAAAACGAATATTAACATAAGACCAATCGCTTATCATTCCACCACGCATACCTCTTACAGCTATTTGATAAGTTTTTAATGGCTCTAATCCGCTAAAAGAATAATAAAAATTACTTGTTGTGGCTCTTAAACCTTCGCTTTCCGGATTACTTCCAACATCTCCACAAGCTATTTCCCAATGTCCATGCCCTGTTGCTTCCCATTGAACAGTTAAAGATGAAACATTCATACTGTATAAAGAGAGATTCTCAATCTGAGAACAACCTGTTCCACAACCAAGAGTTTTAAAAGTAGAAATGGAACTCCAACTTGTAGTATCATTATTTATATCAATCATTTGCACTTTCCATATATATCGCAAACCACTCACGAGATTGTCAATATATAATAATGTATCCGTAGAGTAAAACTCAAAAGAAGTATCTGCATTTATCACTTTATAATTGACAATCCAACCTATTGCATTTAAATTATTTTCCCATGATAATACAGCATCATTTAAATATAAATCACTTACATTTAGATTCGAAGGTGGATTATAAATAGAATGGTTACAAAAAGCATTATAACCGGTTACAAGTACAAAAATTAAAATCAAGTAATATTTTTTCATAGTTACAAAACATTCTTATTATTACATTATTAAACAGCAAAAAGACAAAAAAGTAACCTATAATGATACACTTTCACCTTTATTTGGTATTTTTACATTTGCATATCCTTTTTCATTCAAAAATTTAGCAAAATTTTCCTGCGTTTTAGCCTCTCCATGTACTAAATATATTTGTTTGATTTTGGATTTATTTTGACATTCCAACCATTTTACCATTTCATTTCTATCTCCATGTGCAGAATAAGCATCAAGCTTTCTAACTTCTGCCCTTACTGTATGCCAAATTCCAAATATTGAAACTCTTTTATCTCCCCTAACTATTTTATGTCCCAAAGTTGCAGGAGCACAATAACCAACAACTAAAACAGTTGTTTTGGGATTTGAAATATTGTTTGCTAAATGATGTTTCACTCTTCCTGCTTCCATCATACCTGATGCAGAAATGATAATACATGGTATTTTGGAAAAGTTAAGTTTTTTTGACTGTTCAGTAGTAGTAATATAATGAAGTTTATCAAAACCAAACGGGTCCGGATCTTGTTTTATGTAATCTATCAATTCATCATTAAAACACTCTGTATGCAGTTTTAATATATTTGTAGCATTAAGAGAAAGAGGACTATCAACATAAACATCTATTGTCGGCAACAAACCTTTTTCCCATAATTTATTTAATGCATAAATTATTTCTTGTGCCCTACCTACTGCAAAAGCAGGAATTATTAATTTACCCTTTTTTTTGCAACAAGTATCAACCACTGCCTGAAAAAGCTGTTGTTCTGCTTTATCAATAGGATTATGTTCTCTGTCACCATAAGTACTCTCCATTATTATGTAATCAGCTTGAGCAAAATATTGCGGTTCTTTTAAAATACGTTTAGAATATCGTCCAATATCACCGGAAAATGCAAGTTTAGTAACTTTTGAATCTTCTGTTACTGTAAGATTACATGTAGCAGAACCAAGAATATGTCCATTATCTGTAAAACACAATTCAACTTCTTCACTTATTCTGAAAGTTTTATTATATGGAATACTTATGAAAAGTTGCATTGCACCTCTTGCATCTTCAGCAGTATATAATGGTTCTACAGGTTCAAGTCCTTGTCTTTCAGTTTTTTTATTAAAAGTTCTAGTATCTGCTTCTTGTATATTACCACTATCAACAAGCATTATGGCACATAAATCTCTTGTTGCATGCGTACAAAAAACAGAACCTTCAAAACCAAGTTTATATAAATAAGGTATTAAACCGCTGTGATCAATATGAGGATGTGAAAGAATGATGTAATCTATATCCTTTGGTTCAAAACCCAAATCTCTATTCATAGCATCGGTTTCCAAACCTTTTCCCTGATAAGCACCACAATCAAGTAGTATTTTTTTACCTTTTTGAGTGGTAATTAAATGTTTGCTACCTGTAACTTCACGTATTGCTCCTAAAAATTTTACTTCCATTTTAATATTATTTGATATTGCAAAGATAAAACTTTGTTTTATTTTAATATTACTTGATAAATTTTGAATTTCTTACTGTTTTTCTCAAAAAATATCAGTTAATTTGAGGTATTAGTATATATTTATAAATCATTATTAGCATTTAGCAATAAATAATCACTAAACCTTTTACAATATTTTACTACTTTTGCTATCTAAATATAATATTTATGTATGAATTTTTAGAAGGAAACCTTGTATTTATTACGCCTTCATATCTTGTAATTGATTGTAATGGTGTCGGATATAGAATAGAAATTTCTCTCTCTTCCTACACTATATTCAAAAATCAGACAAAAGCAAAGGTCTTAACTCACTTTATTGTAAGAGAAGACGCTCATTTGCTTTTCGGTTTTGCAACTGAAGAAGAAAGAAGTCTTTTTCGTTTGTTAATTTCTATTTCAGGCATTGGAGCAAATACAGCCCGAATGATGTTGTCTTCTTTAAGCAGCGATGAACTTATCCAAGCTATTGTAAGTGAAAATCTCGCTACAATAAAAGGTATCAAAGGTATTGGCTTGAAAACCGCTCAAAGGGTAATAATAGAGTTAAAAGACCAATTAGGAAAAATTGAAACATCAGGTGTTTCATCTATTAGTGAAAGTCATCAAAACAAACAGGAAGCATTACTTGCTTTACAAACATTAGGTTTTAATAAAATATTAGCAGAAAAAGCATTAGATAAAATCCTTGCAAACGATATTTCTTTAAATTGTGAATCGTTAATTAAACAAGCATTAAAAACATTATAAATAAAGAATAAAAGGTATTTATTACTTTTGTAATTTAATCATAACAAAAACCCAAAATGAATAATTTAGATTTAACAAAATATGGAATAATCAATACTAAAGAAGTAGTTTATAACCCTTCTTTTGAACAATTATTTGAGGAAGAAACAAAAAAAGATTTAATTGGATACGAAGCAGGACAGCTAACCGAACTTAATGCTGTAAATGTTATGACAGGTATTTACACCGGTAGATCTCCAAAAGACAAATATTTTGTATATGACGACACTACAAAAGATACTGTTTGGTGGAATTCACAAGAATATCCTAATGACAACAAACCTGTATCTCAAAATGTTTGGACAGAATTGAAACAAAAAGCTACTACACAGTTAAGAGGAAAAAGATTATTTATTGTGGATACATTCTGCGGAGCGAATAAAAACACTCGCTTGAAAATTCGTTTCATTATGGAAGTAGCTTGGCAAGCTCATTTTGTTAAAAATATGTTTATACGACCAAATGAAGCAGAGCTTAAAGCATATGGCGAACCTGATTTTGTCGTTATCAATGCTTCAAAGGCAAAAGTTGATAACTATAAAGAATTAGGATTGAATTCTGAAACAGCAATAGTATTTAACCTAACTGAAAAAATGCAGATCATACTTAATACATGGTATGGAGGTGAAATGAAAAAAGGAATGTTTTCTTATATGAATTATCTTCTACCTCTACAGGGTATTGCATCAATGCACTGTTCCGCTAATACTGATATGCAAAAAGAAAATACTGCTATCTTTTTTGGTTTATCAGGAACAGGCAAAACAACTCTTTCTACTGACCCAAAAAGACTTTTAATTGGAGATGACGAACACGGATGGGACGATGATGGAATATTTAACTTTGAAGGAGGTTGTTATGCAAAAGTTATTAACCTGAGCAAAGAAGCTGAACCTGATATTTTTAATGCCATAAAACGAAATGCCTTATTGGAAAATGTAACAGTTCATAATGGACAAGTGGATTTTACAGATAAAAGTATTACAGAAAATACGCGAGTTTCCTATCCTATTGATCATATTACAAACATTGTTAAGCCTGTTTCTAAAGCTCCTGCCGCAAAAAATGTTATATTTCTTTCTGCAGATGCTTTTGGAGTTCTACCTCCTGTATCTATTCTTACACCTGAACAAACTCAATATTATTTTCTGTCAGGTTTTACTGCTAAACTTGCAGGGACAGAAAGAGGTATCACAGAACCTACTCCTACTTTTTCAGCATGTTTCGGTGCTGCATTTCTTTCCTTACATCCTACAAAATATGGAGAAGAGCTTATTAAACGAATGAAACGTTCTAAGGCTAAAGCTTATCTTGTTAATACAGGATGGAATGGAACAGGTAAAAGAATATCTATAAAAGATACAAGAGAAATCATTGATGCTATTCTTAACGATTCTATTGATACTGTTGAAACATCATCAATACCATATTTTAATTTTGCAATACCTGTAAGATTACCAAATGTAAATACTAATATCCTTGACCCTCGTAATACTTATGCTAATCCAAATGAATGGGATGCCAAAGCAAAAGATTTAGCAAAACAATTTATTAAAAACTTTGCAAAATTCACAGCAGACCCACGAGGACAAGCATTAATAATCGCCGGACCACAAATCTAATAATGCTAAATAAAAAATCTTAATGTCTATATATATAAGATATATCACAATATTCACCATTACAATAAGTAATTTATTTGTTCAAACACTTGCTCAAAAAGCTATCGGTTATGAATCTGAATGGGGAGAACGTAAGCCTTCTTCACCAGATGAATTGATTCTTAAACAAAATGTCGTTTTTACTCATGAAGGAATGATAATGTATTGTGATTCTGCTGTACTAAATAAAACTACAAATACTTTTTCTGCATTTGGATACATAGAAATAATTCAAAATGATACAATACATTTAACAGGAAATGAAGTATATTATGATGGTAATACCAAAATTGCGGAAATAATGGGAGATATTGTTGTTCTTAAAGACGGCAAAACTACCTTAATAACAGATTATTTAGTGTTAGAACGTATTCCAAATATAGCACGTTACACAACATCTGCAATTATTTATGATGAAAAAGACACACTTGAAAGCATATTTGGTATCTATTTTTTTAACGATAAAGTCTTTAATTTTACAGATCAAGTACATATTAAAACTCAAACATCAGAAATTTTTAGCGATACGATATATTACAATACAAAGACAGATGTTGCTAATTGTTTTGGAGCAACAACCATTGTGAAAAAAGATTCTGCAATAATTTATACGGAAAAAGGAAATTATAATACTAAAACTACATATTTTGAAAGTTTTTCGGCAACAAAAATGACGCAAAATGCCAAAACAATAATTGCCGATACTCTTTTTTATGACGCTAAACTAAAAAAAGGTGAAGCATTTTCAAATATTTATATTGAAGATACAACAAATCATATATCTTCAACAGGAAATTATGCCAACATTAACACCATTGACAGTTTAACTTATACATTTTTAACTGACAGTGCATTGATAATACACATAGATAAAAATGATACATTATATTTTCATGCAGATACATTATTATTGGTAACAGATACATCAAATAATGCACGTGATATTTTTGGATATAAACACGCCAAACTGTTCCGAAACGACTTTCAAGGAGCTTCTGAATTTGCTCATTATAAAATAAATGACTCTTTACTTACAATGGTAGAAAGACCTGTTTTATGGAACGAAAAAAATCAATTAACGGCAGATACAATTATTCTTTTATTTTCCAATAAAAAAATATATCAGATGAAACTTTTTCCTAACGCTCTTATTATTCAAGACGCTGACAGTTCAGAAACAGAACGTTATAATCAAATTTTTGGTCGTGTACTTATCGTTTTTTTTCATAATGGCAAAATAAAGGAAGCTGATATAGAAGGCAATGCTCAATCTATTTATTATATATGGGATGAAAAAAAAGACAAAGCACCTCAACTAATAGGTATCAACACAGGTAATTCTTCTAAAATGCGCATATACTTTGATAAAGGAAAGATGAAAAGGCTTGTTGGAATAGAAAATCCTGAATATAAGCTTAATAATGAAGATGATGTACCTGTAGAAGAACGAAAATTAAAAGGTTTCATTTGGGTTGCAGAAGATAGACCTTTACAGCCAAGTGATATTTTTATCAAAAGAAAATAAAAGATAATATAGTAGAAATTAAAAAACAAACTTTGGGATTATAATACTTTATTTTTTCTTTTAAAAGTCAATATTTATTGTTTAAAAACCTTGTTTTAAGAGATAAAAACTTTGTTTTTTTCATATATAACATGTTAATTTTTCATTAATTATATATATCTACAACGTTATTCTCAAAGCAAAACCACCCTGAGTTGTACTATTCGGATATGAATTGGATACATACGGGGTATTAACAACCATTTCAAAAAATGCACGCAAAACTATTTTCTCCGTGAGACTATATTCACCGGAGAAAGACAAACTCATAACTTCTGAACCTGAAGAAACCAAATTAACATTCTGGTCTATTTTTCTCAAAATAGTTTTATTAGTCCGCCACGAAAAATCGGCTTTCAACAAAATATCACTCTTAAATTCTCGCAGATTAGCACCTGTACGTATAGTTATACTCACATCTTTAAAACGATAACCTGCTCCCACAACCACATTAGTTGAATTTATTTCTGTAAGTTGAAGATTTGAAAAACTTGCTGAAACATTTCTCTCTTTACTAAATTCAAAATTAGTTTGCAAACTATTCTTTAAGTTAATATCAATTTTTATCAATGGGCTAAACTGTTCAGCAATCACAACCTGATCTATAATATTTCTCGGAATAAAATTAGAATGAGGGTCAGAAGCGTCAAACACTATCCATTCTTTTCCAATATCATAATTTTCGTCTAATGGCACACGACTGTCTAAATGATAAGAACCTATAGTATATTTTGAAGAATAATTTGAAGTAATAGTTATTGATGTTACCCACTTTTGAAGAAGTTTTATTTTACCAAGTCCTGTATATTGCATTCGCCAATTTGGTAAAGGTATTTGTAAAAATGGATTTAATGATTGACTATTAGGATCAGTTCCTATATAGGCTGCAAGAAATGAAGGAATAAGTACTTGCTGTGCAATTGGACTATAACCTGTTGGGAAAAATTGTCCTGTTATTGTGTCAAGTATATTTCCATTACTTTGAGGATTGTTTTGTGCAAGTCGTTGCGCTATTATAATTCTGTTATTCATAAATTGTTCAAAAACAGGACTTACATTATTATCATCCATTCCTGTGAATAAAGTACCTATTGTTATTAAAGATATTGAGTAGTTACCCAAAGAATTTGGCGATAAAGGTCCTTCTATTCTCCCGGTTAAATCATTATACTTATAATACGAAGAAGTTTGTTCTGATTGATTCCTCATAAAACTCAAATCTATTGAAAAATCCTTTAATGGTTCTATCTTAATAGAACCATTAAGTGTTTCATTCTGTTTGTTCCAATAAGCATTATTCATAAGAGAATTTGTAGTTATCCATCCTTCATTAGCTGCTTTATCCATAATATTATCCTGCGAACCAAAAATAAAACCAAAACCAGGTGCAAAATTATTATTTACATCTGCTCCTAACCATTTAGAACGAGGCATAAATCCCGGTATATAAGTACCTTCTCGCAAATTATAACTAACATTAAAAGATTTCACACTTGTAAGAAATCGCAAAGAAGCATAACTAACTTCCTTTAACAGTTTTTGCAATTTACTTTCTGTTGTATCTGAAGTATTTTTATTAATTGAATCTTTAGGATTTTTTATCTCTCTTTCCATCACAGGACGTTTTGGCATCATACCTTTTCGTGAATCATCTTTTTTTTGTGCATCATACGCCTTCTTTATTACAGGTATTTTGTTATACAGAGTTGTAAAATTAAAAGTTCCATTGATTTGAATGTTACGTTCATTCTCTACCGAACTACCTATGCTATCCATTGCAGGCATAGAACCAGTAAAAATAAACTTACCACCATAAGAACCTGTCAAACGCATAAAATCAAAAATAGGTATTTTGTTTATGGGAACTGTTACATTTACCTTAAAATTCTGTGTATATTGTTGCGCTCTACCTAAATCTAATACTGAACTCCATACCGAATCTCTTTGTTCTTTTGTATCAATCTTCCCTCGTGGCTCTTCAATCAAAGCATTCATTGTTGCATCATAATCAAGTTTGATGTTTGAAGTTAAATCCCATTGCATTTTATAAGCCCTATTCCAATAAAACTGCTTATAGTAATAAGGAGACATAATTATATCGCCTTTACTTTTGGCTCTTAATAATGTTTCTTCATAGTCTCTAACCATTTCCGTACGGAAAGACAATGTTTTAGGAATATATGAAATAGAAATATCTCTAATAATTGCAAAAACTTTTTTATTTAGTGCTGATATTTTTCCAAAAGGTTTCCAAGGTTTTACTTGAGGATTAAACTGATAATTCAATGTACCCCTATGTTGTAACTTTGTATTGCTTGTAACATCTATATCTCTTGCAAACATATTAGAATAAGAATATGAAGCATCCCAGTTTTCTATATCCCAAATATGTTGTTTCAATGCTCCTTCCCCCACTCTATCTTTCTTCACATTCATAAAGTTAATATTCGTACGACTAACATAATCCTGAACAATATGACGAATTGAATCTCTTTCTGCTTCCGTTCTGTAACTCATCAAATCATTTGCAAGATAAACATCAGGATCAAGTGGATTATAACGAGGATTACTTACAGATTGAGAATAATCAAAATGTAACGGTAAACGAATACCTGTCTTATCCGGAAAGAATTTTCCTAATTCTAAATTAGTTGCAATATCAAAAGTTCCAATATTATCCAGAGATACTTCTGATACTTTTTGTTCCAAAGAACCAAAACCTGCTGAACGATATGAACCTGATATGGATAAATCTCCCAAATCCGCCAAATTAGTTCTTGCAAATCCTGTTGCTGCCCAACCACTGCTGCGATTAAAATCTGTCAACCGTAATTCATTTATCCATAATTCAGCTGACTTTGGCAACATATCATCATTATCATTAATATTTTTCTTTTTGGGATTCCTTACTCCTATCATTATAACCTTAACACTTCCAATATTTGGAGAACCAACCACACTCATTTTTTTACCATCTACATATTCATAATAAGGTAAAGAAATAGCTACATTGGATGAACCTCCACGTATTTGAGCATTTCTATTCTCTTTAACTTTAACCAGCCGTTCCAAATCAATATCTATATTATTTTTTTCCGGCCATATTGCTTCTTTATCTATAAAAGAAGTTCCCCAAGTAGTAAAAGATAAAGGTAATTCATATTCATAATAATTATTTGTAAAATCTGTTCCAATTCTTAAAAAGAGAGAAAGCTCTCCAGTATTATAATCTTCTTGCTCATACATCTTTTCTGCATGAACAAACATTTTCAACTTTCCATACTGACGCATATCAAATTCGGTAGTTTTGTAAATAGCTCTTGCGTCTCCGTCAGCAAGATTTTCTATTTTTATACTTAAAGCCTGTTCATTTGCAAGGACATTAGTTGTTCCGCTTAACAAGTCTTCTCTCTCTATTCCCGGAGGTAAATTATAAGGAACAGGAAAACGTTTTCCATTTTCTTCTATATTGACAGAAGCAATTGTAAATTTTGTATTATCTGTTTGAGGTGGAGTATAAATTCCATTCTCAAATAAATTATCTGTGTATTTTCTCCAGTCAGCAGCAACAAGTTCAAATGTTCCAAAACGTAAAATTATTGGTTCTTCAAAATCTCTTAAAAACATACGCATAAAACGAATAGACTGATAACCGCTTATATCTCCTACAATTTTATCCGGATTGCGAACAGGTATCTTAAATTGATACCAGTTATAGGAAGCATCTTGTTCATTAGGAAGTGTTACAGTTGAAGTCTGCTTGTCCGTAATATAATTTTCTCCTATAATCATCTTTTCAGGTGCAAGATATATTACATATTCGTAATAATTTTCTGCTTCACTTAACGTATTATCCTGATTTATATCCTCTACGTTAGGTAAAGAAGAAGACTGATTACCATATTCATCCGAAGAATTATTTGCGGCACGTGAATTAGCTTCTGCGTTATTAAAAAATTTATATCGTTCAACAATCTTCACGTCTGCATTGTCAAACTCAGAATTGCGAAAATATTTGAAATCATCAGCAGATGGGTCATTCAGAACTGTATTATATGCTTCTGCATTAAGATTTAAAGAAGCATAAGACATAAAATCTGAGAAAAAACTTGCCTCATCTGTAGAATTTAATCCATCATAACCTATATCCTGATATTGCCTTGCTTCAGGATCATTACTAAAAGCATTAACTATTGATTGTAAACGCGGCACGCGTCCCCAAATAGTAGTATCTACATCTACAACTACTGCTGTTGTTGGTAAACCATTTTCAAAACTTTTCCTTCCATCCCTCAATATATCTTCTGAAATATCACCCAGATTAAAATAAAGTTTACCGCCTCTATTAATTGTATCATCTCTAAACGGGTCAAGTAACCAAAATTCTATATACTCTATATTTGCCGCTTCAAAGTCCGTTACTTCAAGTTTTCTCATTATACCACCCCAACGAGTTTTTGGATTTTTCAAAGAACCATCCGGATTTAAACCTGAAGAATAAGAAGAAGTAATATCATAATTATAAGGTCCTCTTTCCGAAGGATAAAAAGCAAAATTAAACTCTCTTAAAGTTTGAAGTTCGCTGCTTGACTGTTGTTTGTTCGGATAAATCTCTTTAACTAAAAGCTGACGTGCATACGTTTGTGATAAATCATTCTTTGTTATATTTGAAGGAGGATTATCATAGAAATTATTATCTATACTATACCAAGCTACTTTGGCTCTGTTAAAACCATACATTAGTCCGGAATTTGGTTGTGTTTCCGGAAACATTGCACCCACAGATTTATAATCTTGTGGAGTTGAAGCAAGAAACCAGTTACCTATCGTTTTTAAATCACGAGATTGTTTTGCTGCTTCAAAATCATCAAGGTAAGCCGTGCCAGAACTGCCTATAACAGATGGATTATTAGGGAGAAATTGTGCAAATTCCCCCGTAAGAGTTAGAGTAGATGGTGCTTTTGTTTGATAGAAAGGTAACAAATCAATAAGTTTTGTTATGAAAGGTATATCTTTTCTATAGTTAAAATCAAATCCCCAAAGACTATTACTTGAAGGTTCTTCTCCATAATTTGCTTTTCTAAATGAAGGTGTTTCGTGCAAATTAAGAATAGTTAATCCCAAATTAAAATCCTCATTAACTATATAATTGGCTCTTGCTCCAAACATCCATTTTGTATTTGCAGAAAAAGTATTATTTGATTCTGTAGAAACACTAATTGGTGTTCCTGAATTAAGATAACCCTGATTGATAATTCTAACACGTCCCATTGCATAATCAACTGTATAATCTACTCCTTCAGTCAGAGTAATACCTCCTGCCATTACTCTAACAGAACCCTGCGGAACATTAGGACCTATAGAAATTTCATTACTTGAAGAAGAAGAACAACGTCCTTCCAGATAATATTTGTCTTTATCCGGATATTGTTTTGCCTGTATTTTTGTTAAAGTATAAAGAGAATCAAAACAATATTTATCTGCCAATTCGTTATCATTAAGTATTTTTCGCAGATCATTTCCAAAAGGTTCTACGTAAGGAAAGAAAATTATAGCTTTATCAGGTTTTATCGTTCCCCCACCACTCTGCATTGTTGATTGAGAAGAAGAGTTCTGACTGTAAGTTGATGTTTGAGAATATCCGGCATCTGAAAACGGAATAAAATCAAAAACACCGTCAGGATAAGGATTCTGTTGATTATCCATTTTATCCAAACCAAACACTTGTAACAATGGTATTCCTTTCTTACTGCCTTCATTAAAATATCCTGTCATTATTCCATCCTCATCACCCTGATAAAGTATATTCAATCTAAAACCATCAGATTGTACTCCATAAATATTCAACGAGTAAGCATTTTTCATCATCAGTTTCCAAATAGGATTTTTAACATTCAAAGAAGAAGACTTCAAAAGTTTAACAACTAAAGTATTTGGATCTGCAATTCCCTCATCTGAAAACTCTCCAACCTGATATGTTGTTGTATCTCCTATTATTTGATAACGAAAAGCAACAGCCAATACTTGATCGGCAGATAAAGATTGATTCAAAGAAATAAAACCAAGACGTGGATTAAAAGTATATTCAGACGAAGATAATTTTCTTGCACTTTCAACCTTTTCATACGTCTGCCCTGCAGTAAAACCTAAAGACTGCAAATAACTGCTAACAACATTTATATTTCGTATACTATTTATATTCACAATAGAATAAAGATTATTTGATGTTTTTCCATCAGGCAAAATAGAACCATACGGATTCTGCAAGCCGGGTATAGTTGCATACGGTTGTATTTCTCCCAAATCCGAAAAGGCTATAATGTTTCTGTTCTCTGTTACGGCTGCACCAATATTTGTTCTCCATACCTCAATCTTTATTATGTTTACATTAGAATTAATTAATGGCATTGTCGCCATTGCTTCATTATAATGATCATAAAAATATTGAGCAATAAAATAATGTCTATTTTCATCATATTCGTCCGCTTTAACCTGAAATTCCTGTATTTGAGAACCTCCCTGCAAAGTAATATTATTTGATTCGGATTTTTGTTGAGCAGCGACTGCATCTAATAATAAATTTCCAAATTTCAATTTGGTTTTTACCCCAAAAAGATTTTGTGATCCCTGTATTAATGTAGTAGGTAAAGGAAATGATATGTTTCCTGCTTCTATAAGTTGTAAAATATCATCTTCTTTGCCTTCCCATTTTAACTTCATTTCGTTCTCAAAATCAAATGTAGCCTCTGTATTGTAATTCAAATTAAAAGAAGTCGCTGTTCCTATTTGCACAGACGCATTAAGTTGAATAGTTTCATCAAATTTAAAATTTGTTGTTGAACGTTGGTTTTCCTGTAATGCAAGATTTCCTTGATAGTTATTAACTATGCCCATTGTTATTTCAGCACTTCCATTCAATCGCGGAGTTATTTCCTGCCCTCCGAAAATAGTCTCAAACAATTCACTGTTTATTTTCAATGCAGGAATTAACTCACTTAATCCTCCATCTGCAGAAGAAATTGAATTTGAAGATATATTTGATGAATTACTGCGATTTTTCCAGTAATCACTTATCATTTTATCCATATCATAATGCTGATATTCTTCAAATGAAAGAACTTTTCGTTCAATAATGAGAGAACCTATACGCTTCACTAAAACATATTCATTGTTTTTTTCATCGTACTCAACAGATGTTACAACATTAGACGGCTCTGATAAATCAATCTGAGACCGAGAAACAAAAGGATGTGCCAACGAGGCTATAAATATTACTAAAAACAAGACTTTCCTCACAATGATAAATAACGCCAATGCTGTTTTTTTATTGTATTTTATTTGTTTATGAGGTTAGTATTGATACTATTCATATACCAAATAACATAGCATAACAAACAATATTATATTGCAAATAAATGACCATATAATATCCTTAATTTTAAATTCGGAATTACTGTTTTTGAGTAAAAAAATCTTCATTTTTTATCTCAAAAACAAAAATTTTTTACTACTCTATCTATAATACTACATTAAATAAATATGAAAAACAAAATAAATATCTGAATTTTTATGCTTCATAGTCAAAAAACTTCTGTTTAAAATCTTCCGGTATAACCATAGATTGAGAAGTTTCTCTATTAAACCCTGATAAAATTGTAGTACATGTTGATTTTATCATTCCTGTTTCAATATCTATTATCCGCTGTTGCATAGTCATACTTTTAGTTCCAAACCCTACAAGATGTGTTTGTACCTCGATGTTATCACTTTTAAGTATCGGTATAAGAAAATTAGCCTCTATATGTACAATAACAACTACAACGTGAGACCAATCAAGATTTTTACCAACAACATCTTCCATATAATTAATTCTTCCTACATCATAGTATTGAAAAACGCAAGAGTTATTAACATGATTCAATGGATCAATATCACTGAAACGTATTTGAATAGCAAGACTATGCTTATATTTTTCCATAATAAAAATTTAATAATAAAAAAATTAAAATACTGTAATCGCAAATATCTTTTTCTTTAACAAAAGCAAAACTACAAAATTTCACAATATACACTTCACCCTTTATTGCAATTTAACAATATTTTCTTTAAAGAATATATAACTTATTATATTTGAAAATTTACAGGAATACTTACACATAAACAATCCGTAAATCATTTACAAACATTGAATATTAAATGATGTGTAACAAAAAATATACTTTTAATTTTAATAATCGTACTTAATACTAAAAGTATTATTTTTGCCATATAATTATTAGAATAATAAAAAAATGAAAAAAATAGCTTTAATTTGTTGCTTTTTATTCTCCATTACCTCAATGGCTCAAAGAAATTATGATATTACTTTTTGGATAAAAGAGTTTTCTGACAGCATAATATATATTAAAGGAGCATTTGGAAATGATATTTTTGTACTTGACTCCGTAAAAAGAAGTAAGGACAAATCTTTTCACTGGATTGCTAACAATCAAGTACCACGTCTGTTAACCGTTTCCTCATCAAAAGAAGATATGTTTAGTTTTGTGCTTGATACTTCAAAAAAATTCTCCATAGGTATTGAACCATCGGGATTTTATTGGGTTGAAGGTTGCGAAGCAAATGAACATTATTTAGATTACCAAGAAGAAAATCGTAAAATCAGACTTGCAGAATATGAATATAAACAACTAATAAACGACAAAGATGCAACCAATAAAGATTCATTAAAAGCTGTTTATGACTCCACACTTGTACAATGGCAAATATTTTCCGAAGACTTTTATAAAAAATATCCACACAACATAATGAGCGTTTTAGTTAAAAGTCTTAAAACACCAGACATTCCTGACACCTTTATTGTCAATGGCAGATTAAAGGAAGGAAAAGAATTAGAATATGCACATTATTTTCGCACTCATTACTGGGATTATTTTGTATTTTCAGATAGTAGAATACTCTATACTCCATTTTTTTTCAAACGTTTTGAAACCTATCTTAACAAATTAACAATTCAAAATTCCGACAGCATATTTATCTCATTAAAAGAATTTTGTGAAATATCTGTTTCTAACGGTGGCAGACTTTATGCAGACTACATTTTAAACTTTTATCTAAATCATTATAGTCGTATGCCATTTTCATTTAATGAACGAACATACGTACTTTTAACCGATTTTGTTACTAAAACTGCTAAATTCTACGACATTCCTCCTTCCGAATTAAAATATCACCAAGAATTAGCAGACAATCTAAAACCATTTTTGCCGGGTAACCGTATGCCAAACATTACAACTTTTGATTTTTCCAACGTGAAACAATCTCTTTATGATGTTAAACACAAATTTACCATCGTATATTTTTGGGCTGCAACCTGTGAATCCTGCAAAGAAAATTTAGAGATTTTAGAAGAGTTTTACAAAACAAAGAAAAATGAATTTGATGTTGAAATTTTTTCCATTGACTTGGAAAAAGATAATAATGCCAGTTTAATTTATCATAAAGAACATCCTTTTGATTGGATAATGTTAAAGTCAACTCCGGAAGAAATTGAACGAAAATACGGATTAAATGTTGAATTGACACCCGCTTTATACATTCTTGATGAAAAGAAACGAATCCTTAATAAAACTGTTCTTTATTCTCAAATTGAAGAAAGTCTGAAAGCATTTTCTCAACCTTAAACTAAAAACACTGTCTAAAAAATACAAATCTACTTTATTGGCGGAAGATAAAGTACAAAATGAGTGAATGACTTTACAATTTTCAAAAATAAAAACATTTATACATACAAAAAAAGGCGAGTTTATTCCCGCCTTTTCTCTTTCTGATAATGTTTTATTCCACAATAACTTTTTTCGTTATTGTACCTTTCTCTGTTTGCACTCTCACAAAGTAATTGCCTTTTGCAAAAGCAGAAACATCAATCGTTGTTTCTTTGCCTTGATAAACCACTTTGCCTAACAAATCAACAACTTCAATACTGTTTATCTTCTCGCCGCAAGTAATGTTTATTTCCTTATGGGCTGGGTTTGGATAAACAGAAATATCATTTGTTGTTTCTGCAACACCATTTAAATCAACAATATTTAATTCTGTTGA
>JAISUE010000043.1 GCA_031272245.1 Bacteroidales bacterium | reverse complement strand
CTTGTTTAACGATTGCAAATTTATAACTTTTTTTTTGAATTAACCATATCTTTTATGACAGTTTAATAGGATTTTCCTTGATGACCTTTAATAGATACTTGTAAATATCTGTGTTTCTGTTATTATATCTAAACTCACACTCCATTAAGTGCAGGTAAAATTTATGCTTATGTATTCCCCTGTATTTGCCAATCTAACTTTGTATAATCCACAAAAATTCTCTATTCCGTTGATATGGTTATATCCATTAGCAAATTCATTATCAGAATGTTTTCTTTGTCAATGCGTCTTTCATAACAACCATGTCAAACTTCCAGCCACAACAAGTACTCGCAAATCAAGTTTACATATAAGGCTCAAATAGTTTTTATTTATTCCATTGTCTTAATTTGTTTTGTTGAATATTACTGTTTATCTTTCAGCGAAAGTCAGTTTTATTGATGGGCTTCCGTTCGCCTGAACGTACTGCCATAATGTTATTTACTCATAATTTATTATCACGATTTAATATAAAAGAAAATAAAAAAGCAAATATTGATTAGATATTTGCTTTATTTTTTTGTTGCATAACAAAGTTTAATGTTCAAATAATCAAATAATTTTTACTTTCAACAAAGTGATGAATTTAAAAATAAATATGTTGAACATTTTTTATGTATGTAAAAAATAATGAGACATTAAATAGAATGTGCCTGCTCCTGCAAGATAGCCAAGTAAAGCCCAGAGACTTATCTTTTTCAGATACCATATAAAATCTATTTTTTCCATTCCCATCACGGCAACGCCCGCAGCAGACCCTATAATCAAGATAGAACCTCCCGTACCCGCACAATATGCCAACATTTCCCAAAAAGCACCATCTGTCATAAAGTGAGTAAGTTCAGGATTGGCAATAACAGTAGCCGCATCAGCAATCGGATACATTCCCATAGCCGCCGCAACCAACGGAACATTATCCACGATTGACGAAAGAATACCGATAATTATGTTTATTATGTAAATATTACCTATTTTATCAAGACTCTGCGCAAGAAGTTTCAAATGCCCTGCCTCGCTCAAAGCAGCAACTGCCATAAGAATACCAAGAAAAAACAGCACCGAAGGAGTATCTACCTTTTGCAGAATTGATGATACGTTAAGACGAGAGTATTTGTCCCTGTTGTTTCTGTGCATAATTTCCGTTACAACCCATATTAAACCAAGTCCTAAAAGAATTCCCATGTAAGGCGGAAGGTGAGTTATGGTTTTGAACACAGGGGTGAAAAGTAATGAACCAACGCCAAGAAAGAATATGATATTACTTTGAGATTTTGAACCTGCAAGTGTAGTTGTTGTCTCTGTATCCTGCGGACGTACAACGCTGCCTTTCATTGTCAAGGTTATCACCGATAAAGGTACAACCATTGAAACGAGACTTGGAATAAAGGTTTCCTTGATTATCATTGAGGCAGTGATGTTGCCTTTTATCCAAAGCATAATTGTTGTTACGTCTCCGATAGGACTCCACGCTCCTCCTGCATTGGCAGCAAGGATAACCATACCTGCAAAGAACCATCTGTCTTTTTTATCTGCTATCAACTTACGCAGCAATGCCACCATAACAATAGAAGTTGTCAGATTGTCAAGCACAGCAGACATGAAAAAAGTAATAATACTGATAACCCAAAGCAGTTTTCGTTTGTTGGTAGTTTTAATCTGGTCGGTTATGATAGCAAAACCGCCATGTTTATCTACCGTTTCAACGATTGTCATTGCTCCCAGCAGGAAGAAAAGTATTTCTGATGTTTCTCCCAGATGCTCAATCAAATGTTCGCTGTTATGAAAGCCTCCAAGCAAAGCGTAAATAGACCACATAAAAACAGCAAGCAGCAAAGCAGTAGCCGATTTGTTTATTTTCAAAGGGTGTTCAAGTGCTATAAAAGCATAACCAATGATGAACACAATAATCATTAAAGTAAAGTACATAATTGTTTATTTTTTAATTTTCTATTTATTTTTACTGTTTGTTTTTTTATTTTTTAATTATATTGTTTGTATTGCATTTGTTTCAACTTTTACTTTGTGTCCTTCCAATGTTTTTATCAGATAGAAATCTTTTTCTTTTTCTATCACTTTTACTTTTTCTCCATTGAAAAGTTTTATTTTATTGTTTTTGCCATATTGCTGTTCCGCTTCGTTATCATTAATTATAGCACCTGCATCAAAAACTATTGCATAATTATTGTCATTTGCAATTATTGTTCTTATTATACCTGAACCGAATGAAAATAAAGTCAAGATAGCGAAGAAAATAAACAAATAAAATGTAGATTTTTTATGATTTTGAGAAAAGAAATACAAACAAAATGCACCGCAAGCTACAACAAAAAGAATAATGGTTAAAACCGTCCATACTGTCGGAACGAATATTGCAGCAACAGATTTCATCCATCTTAAAACAAAAAACTCAGGTATAGGATAGACTTCTCCTCTTAAATGTGAGTTGGCTATTTTGATATTGTCCTGTAAATTTTTGTTATTTGGGTTGAGGCGGGCAGCTCTTTCATAATAAAGAATACTCATAGGGAAATCGGAAAGTCTAAAATATACGTTTCCAATATTATAATTCAACTGCCAATCAGATACATATTTCTGTTCAAGAGTTAAATATATCTGTAATGCCTGTTCAAAGTTCTCCTGTTTATAAAGAGTTTCTGCCTTATTGAATAACTGTTTGTCTATATTCTGTTGTTCTTTTGATAGTGTATTCTCGGCAATAACATTTGCTGAAAAAAGAATACTAATCAACAATAATAAATTTAGATGAACTCTCATACGTATTATTTTTATTTTTGAACGGCAAAAATACATTTTTTTAATAAAATACGGGAATTAAATTCTTCCAACGGATGTTACACCGTCTATCTTTTCCATATCCGAAATAAGTTTTTGCAAGGTGTTAGTGTCGGAAATATACACTGCAAGCTTCCCGTCAAAAACACCATCTGCTGCTTTCATACTAACCTCTCGCATATTTACATTCCAAGATTGCGAAATAATACCTGTTATTTCCTGTAATAAACCTTTACGGTCAATTCCTGAAATTTTTATTCCGGCAAGAAAGGTTACATTTTCATTATTTCGCCATCGTGCCTTAATAATTCGCTTACCATATACAGACATTTCTCTTTCTGCCGTGCTGCAATTAACTCTATGAATATTGATTACATTTCCTTTTTTCAGTCCGACTATGTCATCTCCCTGAACAGGATTGCAACATGGAGCAATATGATATTGTATATTCTCAATATCCTTATCTATTAAAATGGTGTCAGGATTGGCTTTTGCCTCTTCATATACGCTTCCTTCTGTTTTTTTGACTTTGTTGTTTTTATTGTTTATTGTTAAATATTCTGTTATTGCCTTGCGGGCTTTTGTAGTTTTCACTATTTTTAACCACTCTGACTTTGGTTCGCTTATGGAGGAAGTTATAATTTCTACTTGGTCGGAAGAATGAAGAATGTGGTCTATCGGATAAACTTTGTAGTTGATTTTTGCACCCATACATTGTAATCCTAATTCGCTATGAACAGAAAAAGCAAAATCCAATACGGTTGCCTCATAAGGAAGTCTTATTGCTCGTCCGCGAGGTGTGAAACATACAATATCGTGTCCCCTTATGTTTATCTCCAAGTCCTTCATAAAATCTATGGAGTTCTGTGATTTATTATCCAATACCTCTCTTATGCGTGTGAGCCAATAATCAAAATTCTGATTTATTTCTCCTTCGTTTATATATTTATATTTATAATGTGCTGCCAAACCTTTTTCAGCTATTTCATCCATTCTGCGGGAACGGATTTGAACTTCAACACGCTTACCCCTGTATTTTCCTTCACGAAACATAACCGTTGTGTGCAAAGCTTCATAACCATTATCTTTTGGGTGAGACAGCCAGTTGCGATAACGCCATGGAATATCTTCATATATCTTTGTTACAATATTATATACCGCCAGACAGGCTTCGTGTTCCTCTTCTTTGTCTCCCTGTGTATCCAAAACAATTCGGATTGCAAATTTGTCATATACTTCGTCAAACGACACATCTTTGTTTTTCATTTTGCGAAGAATAGATGTAATGCTTTTCACACGGCTGGTATAAGTTGCTTTTAATCCTCTGTTATCTATTTCCTGTTTGATTGGAGCAATAAAATCGGTGAGTAATTCTTCACGGTCGTCTGCTGTTTTATCTAAAAGGTCTTTTATTTTGTTGTATTCGGTTGTATCGGTATATTTTGTAACCAAATCTTCCATCTCGCTTTTCATCTGATACAAACCAAGACGTTCAGCCAACGGAATATATAATGTCTGTGTTTCGGAAATGGTGCGTAATCGGCTTGTTTCGGGGACGCTGTCAATAGTTCTGAGGTTGTGAAGTCGGTCGCAGAATTTGATTAAAATTACTCGCATGTCCTGTGTCATTGTTGAAAGAACCTTAACAAAGGTATCAGCCTGCAACGACTCGGTTTCTTCGTTATAAATATGGTCGGCTTTGGTTAATCCATCAACAATGTAAGCCACTTTTTCGTCAAAAATGTTTTGTATATCTTCTATTGTATATTCTGCATCTTCAACAACATCGTGCAGTAAAGCACAAATTATGGATATATAACCAAGTCCCAAATCTTCGGCGGCAATACGAGCCACTTCCATCGGATGAAAAATATAAGGTTCTCCGCCTTTTCTTCTTACGCCTGCATGCGCATTGAGTGCAACAATAAAAGCTTTTTTTATCTGCTTTTTTTGTTCTCTTGTTCCATTGTCAACCAAATGTATCAAATTACGGTACTTTTTTAGAATTTCTCTGCGCTCCTTTTTCTCGTCAATGATGTACATACCCAAAAATTAAAAGTTCAAAACAACTTAAGAAAATATATCTTACTATTTAATGCTTGCAAAACTACGAAAATTTATTAACACTTATTATACGAAAAAACAAAATGTACAAAATTTGATACCTTTTCTCAAAACCACCGTTCCAACCGCATCAACCGTCAGTCCGAAGGACTTAACTTTCATAACCGCAACGCCAACGGCTTGCGGAAACACATCAACCATTATTTCCATCAACTCAATCATTCTCAATGGTTTATCAACTTTGATTTCTGCATTTTCAACAGTCGTTAATCAATTTCCAACGTTGGTTGCACAACTTCCAACCAACGTTGCACGATTTCCAACCAACGTTGCACGGTTTCCAACCAACGTTGCACGGTTTCCAACCAACGTTGCACGATTTCCAACCAAGGTTGCACGATTTCCAACCAACGTTGCACGATTTCCAACCAACGTTGCACAACTTGCAACCAACGTTGCACAACTTGCAACCAACGTTGCACGACTTCCAACAAAGGTTGCACGATTTCCAACCAACGTTGCACAACTTGCAACCAACGTTGCACGACTTCCAACAAAGGTTGCACGATTTCCAACCGAGGTTGCACGACTTCCAACAAAGGTTGCACAACTTCCAACCAACGTTGCACGATCTAAAAAATATTTTGCACGGCGTAAAAAATATTTTGCACGACGTAAAAAGACCTTTTTTAGACCCGAAACAAAGGTTGGAAAAACCGAAACAATGATTGCCGCATCTGCAACCAATGTTTTGAACTTTGCAACCAATGTTTTAGTCCATAAAAAAGTCTTTGAACGAGAATCAAAATATTTTAATCGCCGTTCAAAATATTTTAATTCATTTTCAAAACATTTTAATTCCCGTTCAAAATATTTAAATCGTGAATTAAAATATTTAAATCGAGAATTTAAGACTTTCTTAAAACCCGAAACAAAGGTTTTAAAGGTTGAAACAAAGGTTTTTAATCCGTTGAAAATGATTGCGTTGACGGAAACGATGGTTGATGAGGTTAAAACAATGGTTGGAAAAACCGAAACAAAGATTGGCGGATTGGAAACAATGGTTGGAGGGATTGAAACGAGGATTTAAAGGTTTTAAATCAAGGTTTTAAGAGTTGCAACAAAGGTTTCAAAGTTTGCAAACAAGGTTTAAAGACGGGAAACCTCGGTTGGAAACATCAAAATAATGATTGCATTGCCTTAAAAAGTAATAAGTTATGCTTAAACGATAATTAAACGGATGTTAAATGAGATGATGTATGTGACAAAATGTACTTTTATACTTTCACTATTATATAAATTAAATCATATAAATCTTTGACACAAAAAAAAATGACAATAAATTGCCAAATGTTTTATAAAGATGTAATCGTAAAATTTTAACAAATAAAATTTGTTGTCAAAATATCACACAATTTTCACATCTTTTATTAAAATAAAAAAGCGAAGTTCACTTTGTGAACCTCGCTTTCATATACTTAATATTCAAGCTTTTATTTTTTATTCACCTAATTTTAGACGTTTAAATGCTGTAACAGTTAAATCTTTGTCGTGTTCTTTAAGATATTCTTCAACACATTTTTTATTCTCACGAATAAAATCCTGATTTAATAAAGTACTATCTTTAAAGAATTTGTTTAATTTTCCTTGAGCAATCTTTTCCACCATTTCTTCAGGCTTGCCTTCTTCGCGTATTTGCACACGATAAATTTCTAATTCTTTTTCTATAAGATCTTGCGGAACTGTGTGTCTGTTCAAAGCAACAGGAGCCATAGCTGCAACTTGCATTGCTATTTCTTTTCCCTGAACATCAAATCCTGTTTTAGAAAATCCGACTATACTTGCCAAACCATTACCTTGGTGAATATAAGCATAGGTAGCCACTGCTTCAAGTATTTCATAATGACTTAATGTTATTTTTTCACCAATTTTAGCAACTTGTTCAACAATCATTGTTTCAACTTTTATATTGTCTATAGTTAAAGCCAAAACTTCTTCTTTTGTTTTTGCTTTTGCTGCTATTGCTGCTTCAAGGACTGATTTTGAGAAAGCAACAAATGCTTCATTTTTTGCAACAAAATCAGTTTCACAATTCATCATAATAACAGCTGCAAAAGTTTTGTCTGTATTAACTCCAGCCAAAACAACTCCTTCAGTAGCATCTCTATCTGCACGTTTTGTTGCTAATTTTTGACCTTTTTCTCTAAGATAGTCTATAGCCTTGTCCATATCACCATCGCTCTCAACTAAAGCTTTTTTGCAGTCCATCATTCCAACACCCGTACGCTGTCTTAACTCATTAACGAGAGCTGCTGTAATGTTTGCCATAATTTATTCTCCTTTTTTATTTTGTTTGTTATTGTTTGAAATTTTATTGACAGGTTTTTTGGTCATTGGCTTGCGGGGTCTTCTATCTTTTTTTTCATCTTCCGCTATAGCTTTTACCTTTTTAACCTTCGTTTCACCATCATCGTTATTAGAATTTTCCTCTTCATCCATTAATTCAATATTTGAAGACTTTATTTCTTCTGACTCTTCTTCTTCATGACGCTGCGCATCCTTGTTCATTTTTCTTTCTTTCAATCCTTCTTCTATTGCATCACACATATATTTTAATATAAGAGCAATTGCTTTTGAAGCATCATCATTTGCAGGTATAGGGAAATTAATAAGTTCAGGATTACAGTTTGTATCAACTGTTGCAAAAGTCGGAATGTTCAGGCGACGAGCTTCAGCTACAGCAATATGTTCTTTATTTATATCAACAATAAAAACAGCTGCTGGCAACATCTTTAAATCCGCTATTGAACCAAGCGTCTTCTCTAATTTTGCTCTTTCCCTTGATATTTGCAAACGCTCCCGTTTTGAAATTTCAGTAGAGTTTTTATCATTTATAAGTTTATCCAAAGTGTGCATCTTTTTAACTGCCTTTCTAATAGTAACGAAGTTAGTAAGCATACCTCCAGGCCAACGCTCTGTAACGTAAGGCATATTGATACGTTTAACTTCGTTTGCAACTATATCCTTAGCTTGTTTCTTTGTTGCAACGAACAGGATAGTTTTTCCTGATTTTGCAATTTGCTTTAATGCAGCAGCAGCTTCTTCGGCTTTTTCTGCCGTTTTTTGCAAATCAATAATGTGGATACCATTATGTTCCTTAAATATATAAGGAGCCATTTTAGGATTCCATTTTCTTTTGAGATGTCCGAAATGAACACCTGCTTCAATCATCTGTTCAAAATTTAACATTTATTTTTCTTTTTATTTGTTTACTTTCCTATTAACTAAATCAACCTGCAAGTAAATGTAAATTGTTTATTAGCATGTCTTACAAGTTTGGATACTAAACAATATCCATGATATTAACGTTTGCTGAATTGGAAACGTTTACGTGCTTTCTTTTGTCCAGGTTTCTTACGTTCAACCATTCGGCTGTCTCTACGTAATAAACCTTTTGCTTTCAAGGCACTACGATCTTCAATATTTATTTCACACAAAGCACGAGCAATCCCCATACGAAGTGCTTCTGCTTGTCCAGAAATTCCACCTCCATCAAGATTTGCTTTAACATCAAATTTATCTTCAGCACCAACAGTTTCAAAAGCTTGTCTACACACATATTGTAAAGGTGCTGTTTTAAAATACTCTTTGTAATCGCGTCCATTAACTATGATAGAACCATTACCTTGTTTCATATATACACGTGCAACAGCACATTTTCTTCTACCTATAGTATTGATAATTCCTTCCATATATTTTACCTGATTGAATTTATATTAATGTTTTTGGGTTCTTGTGCCTGATGTGGATGCGTTGCAGATGCATAAACATAAAGATTACGATACAACTGACGTCCCAAACGATTTTTAGGTAACATACCTTTTACAGCATGCTCAACAATACGTTCTGGAAATTTAGACAAAATTTCTCTCGGCGTTGTAAAACGTTGACCTCCAGGATAACCTGTATGACGCGTATAAACCTTATCTGTAATTTTTGCACCGGTCAACCGTATTTTATCAGCATTAATAACTATAACATTATCTCCACAATCAGAATTAGGTGTGAAACAAGGTTTATGCTTACCTCTTAAAAGATTGGCTACACGTGTAGCTAAACGACCTACCACCATATTTTCAGCATTTACTAAGAGCCATTCCTTATTAGAATTTTCTTTATTTACTGATAGAGTTTTATAACTTAAAGTACTCATTTTTGTTTTTTACTTCTATTTTTTAACCTATAAATCACTTTGAAACTTGAATGCAACGGGCTTTAGCTATCAACTAACATTGTGATAAACAATTAATTAAACAAAGATTTATGGATAATATTTTGCGAAAAACCTTTGTTTAAGAAGTTGCAAAGTTAATAATAATTTTTGAATTGACCAAACTTTTTATTTTATGCAAAAATATTTACTAATTTCGCAACAAAAATTTTAATCATTTATGAGACAAATAATCTTATTATTATGTTGTATAACTATAACTTATGAAGTAAATGCGCAAAAAGAAAAAATCACAATTATAGGAAATATAGCAGATTCAACAACTCATCAACCTCTCGCTTTCTGTAATATACAAATATTTGAAGAAACGGACAGCACCAAACGTTTAGAAGCAACTACAACAGATATTGACGGAAAATTTACCATCAAAAAAATTAAAAAACAATCTGCTGTTATGAAAATAACTTATATCGGTTACAAAACACTATCATTAAAATTTGATTATACGAAAGTAAAAAATGATACACTTAATCTTGATACCTTATTTCTTGTAAGTAAAAGCACTGATTTGGGAACATTAAATATTGAAGCAAAAGTCAGTCGTTTTGAGATGGATGTTGATAAACTTACAATGAACATTGATGAAGGATTAAGTGGAGCTTCGGAAAATGCATTTGATTTGTTAAAAAAAACACCGGGAATTTCAATAGACTATGATGAAAATATCTCATTAAATGGACAAAACAGTGTGCGATTTCAATTCAGTGGTAAGGATATGAAATTAGACTGGAATGTAATTAAAGCAATGCTTAAATCTATGTCGCCGGAAAAAATTGAAAAGATTGAAGTAATAAGTAATCCGTCTGCAAAGTACGAAGCAGATGGTTCCGGAGGTATTATAAATATTGTATTTGACAGAAAAAAAAACTATGGCATAAATGGAGATGTTGGAGCAAGTACAGCTTATGATGTAGTATGGAATTACAGTGGGGATGCTTCTATTAATTATATGGATGATAAATGGACTTTTTCGGCGTGGGGAAATTATTCATGGGATAATGAAAAAAATCTTGGTGGTTGGTCAAAAAGTAAAAAATGGCAAGACGGGCAAGATACTTTATTGTTTTATAGCCGTACGCCAGAGGCAAATGAAAAAAATAATGGAATATATGGAAATTTTTATGGAGATTATACTATTGACAGCAATAATTTAATAGGTTTTTCTGTAAGTTACCATGAATACAATTCTCCTATCTCTCCTTCTACAAGTGATACTTGGATAAGTTCATCCAAAGATGACTATGAGTTAATAGATTCAACGTGTAACATTCAAAATGCTTCATCATGGATGAGTAAATCATTGCGGGGAGGTTTAAATTACATACATTCTTTTGATACAAACGATACAAAACTTTCTACTGATTTAGATTTTTCTTTAGATGAACAAAATTCAGGTTCTAAAGAAGAATACAATTATTATGATAATGCTTCAATTTGGTTAAGAACAAAAGGACAAAGTTCAATAGAAAAACGTTACAATTATGATTTCAAATGGAAAATTGATTATCAAAAAAAGATATGCAAAGACGGAACTATTGAAACAGGAGCAAAATTATCGTTAAGCAATAGTGAAAATAATTTTGATGCAAAAATAAACAACGGTTCAGGTTATATAACTGACATAAATCGTACAAACCAATTCAATTATATGGAAAATATCTATGCTGTTTATATTTCTTATTCACATAAATTTGGTAAAAAAGTAAATATAAGAGGAGGACTTCGTGGAGAATATACTCATACTAAAGGTGTACAATCTGTAGGGAATGAAGAACATCCTTTAGATTATCCAAATCTGTTTCCGTCTGTTAGAATAAGTTATATGCTAAATGAAAAAAACAGATTTACGTTAGGTTATAACTATCGTATATCTCGTCCATGGTATTCTCGTTTAAATCCTTTTATTGTAAAGCAATCGGACTATAATGAAACTCAAGGTAACTTTGCTCTTAAGCCGTCTTTTAATCATACGTTTTCACTTTCTCATAATTGGAATTACTGCCTTAATACTTCTATTCATTATACTTATACAACAGATGCTATTGTTGATGTACCAGAACTTAAACCAAACACTATGATAACCCTTACAAAACCGCAGAATTTAGCTACAGCACAATCATTGGGTCTTTATGTCAGTTTCAACAAAAATATAGGAGATAAATTTCATTTATACTTTTCAGTAGGAGGAAATTATAGTGGCAGTAAATACATGAACAATAACAAACTTATACCGTTCAATTCTTTGGGTATGAATAGTTGGGCTAATATATCATATCAATTACCATGGAAAATAAATTTATCAATGTTTGGTTATATGTATTGGAATCAAGGATTAAGTATTACTAAAAGAAGTCCATGGCAAAATATTAATTTGTCCATAAATCGTTCATTTTTTAATAACAGCTTGAGATTAAGCCTTTCAGCAATAAACCTGCTATCTGTAAAAAAGAGTAAAAGTTCATACGAAACACCTAATACTTATTATGAAAGCGAATGGAACAGAGCAGGAATAGGCTTTAATTTTCATGTTTCTTATACATTTGGGAAAATGTATGATAAGAAAAAACTTACTAAAATTCAATCTGACGACAACAACGATAGAAGTAAATAAAAAGGGCAAATTATTTGCCCTTTTTATTTGAGTATAATTACCTTTGAAATTTGAAATTAACAGGCATTTTCCCATTTTCAGACAATTCAATCTGTTTGCCCGCCTTAATGCAATATATTGACAAATTGTCGTTTGCAAACTCATACACAACAGTAAAACTATTATCAGCACAATCGTGTGCTTTACAAACGTGTGCTACGAACAACGAATCATTGCAGTCTATTGGAGTTTCTACCTTTTGCAATTCCGTAAAAAATTTATAATTCTCTGTTCCAAGCAATTTTTCCAAACGCTTCATTAGACTTGTATTTTCAAAAAGTTTAACATCAGATGGATATTTCCCGTTAAAATCTTTTGTTAATCCTAAATCATTCTTAACTTCCATAGAAACTGCGGTACTTGTGCTTGTTGTTTGTGTTTCTGTTTGTGCATTTTTGTTACAAGCAACAAAAATTACTGCACTCAAAATAGCAATTATTGCTACATTTTTTACTTTAAGTAATTTCATTTTATGTTATATTTATGATTATTATATCTGCAAAAGTATAAAAAAATAAAGTATTTAAAATTTGAAAAAATAATGTTCATAAATATTTATATTTCAAAATACTAAAAAAATCTTTGTTTTTTTGTTGTAAAACCAACATTTTGTAACATAAATACTTTAATTTTAAAATAAAAAATAAAGATTTTTCACAATAAACACAAATATTAATGTATATAAATGCTTAGTAATACATTTCTTAATTTAGCCCAAAATTTTTAAAAGATGTATTTTTGACATACAAAACAATGACAAATTGGCATATTTAGAATTTTATCTCTTAATAAGGAATAAAAATTGATATGTATTTTGTCAGAAATAATGAAATAAACATAAAAATATATGAGTAAGGAACATAAAAGTAAGGAAAATCAGGACATCAATAACAAAACCGAACAACAACAGGAAATAGATAATAATAATTTATCTATAGAAAATGAACAATCAATAATGGCTGATGAGCAAACAGACGAACAAAAATATGCTGAACTCAATGATAAATATTTGAGATTATATTCAGATTTTGAGAACTTTCGTAAAAGAACGAACAAAGAACGTTTAGATCTAATTCAATCCGCATCCGAAAGCGTTATTAAAGATTTGTTACCTGTTATTGATGATTATGAAAGAGCATTAATAGATCTGGATAAACAGGAATCAGTATTACCTGTTGAAACAAAAGAAGGATTAACACTCATTTACAACAAGCTTATAAACACATTGACTCAGCGGGGATTGAAACCTATAGAAGCTATTGGGACAAAGTTTGATGAAAATCTACACGAAGCAGTTACGCAATTTCCCGCAACAGATGACAAACAAAAAGGAATGGTTATAGATGAAATTACTAAAGGATATTACCTTTACGACAAAGTAATACGCTATTCTAAAGTTGTTGTTGCCATCTAATTTATCAATTAATTTTATTATAATAAAAAATAATATAGAAAAATACAGATGGCTGAAAAAAGAGATTATTATGAAGTACTTGGTGTTAGCAAAAATGCAACTCCTGATGAATTAAAAAAAGCATATAGAAAACTTGCCTTAAAATATCATCCTGATAGAAATCCGGGAGATAAGCAGGCTGAAGAAAAATTTAAAGAAGCGGCTGAAGCCTATGAAGTTTTAAGTAATCCTGATAAAAAAGCTCGTTATGATCAATTTGGTCATTCTGGAGTTGATGGACAAGGATTTAGTGGTGGAGCGTCTATGAATATGGACGATATATTCTCTATGTTTGGAGATATTTTTGGTGGACATGGAGGAGGTTTCTCCGGCTTTAGCGGATTTGGTTCTCGCAGTCGTTCCGGAGGAAGACGAGTAAACAAAGGAAGTTCATTAAGAATCAAATTACAACTTACTCTTGAAGAAATAGAAAAAGGTGTAGAAAAGAAAATTAAAGTAAATAAGTTTGTTCGTTGTAGCACATGTAATGGTTCCGGAGCAAAATCCGGCTCTCAACAAATTACATGTTCTCAATGTGGAGGCAGTGGTGTGATTACCCAAGTACAACGTACTATTCTCGGTAACATGCAAACTCAATCCGTATGTCCTTCATGTGGTGGAGAAGGAAAAATAATTAAAGAAAAATGTACAACTTGTCATGGAGATGGAATAGTAAAACAAGAAGAAGTATTAACCATTAAAATACCCGCAGGCGTTGCTGATGGTATGCAATTATCTTTTGAGGGAAAAGGAAATGCAGGTGCTCGCAATGGTATAAATGGCGATTTACTTGTTTATATTGAAGAATTACCTCATGAGCATTTTGAAAGAGACGGAAATAATTTATGTTTACAAGCATATATAACTGTACCTGAAGCTATACTTGGAACTTCGTTGGAAGTACCAACATTATCAGGAAAAGTGAAATTCAAAGTTGAATCCGGAATGACGAGCGGTAAAGTTTATAGATTAAAAAGTAAAGGTTTACCTGATGTCAATGGTTATGGACGTGGAGATATGTTGGTACGGGTAGATGTATGGATACCAAAAAATTACAGTAAAGAAGAAAAGCAGATATTGGAAACTTTACAAAAATCGGAAAACTTTAAACCAAAGCCAACAGGCAAAGACAAAAGTTTCTTTGAAAAAATGAAAAATATGTTCTCTTAAGTATTTGAATATTTTGTTTATTCTTTAATTTTTTTAATTGTTAATCTATTTTTATATATGAGATATTGAATAAATATATATATTTAAATTGTATTTTCTAACAATACTTTTAATAGTATTCAATTTGAAAAAAAGTAGTAATTTCGCAATTAGAAACTTTAAATTACAATAATTAAATCATTACAACAAATGAATCACGGATGTAAATATGGAACTCACAGAGTAATAGAACCAAAAGGTGTGTTACCACAACCAGCAAGCAAAATTGATAACAATATGGATATTCTATATGACAATGAAATCCTTATTGACGTTCAAACCTTAAATATTGATTCTGCGTCCTTCACTCAAATATATGAGCAAGCAAAAGGCAATATTGAAGAAATAAAAAAAATAATGCTTAACATTGTTGAAACTCAAGGAAAACATCGTAACCCTGTAACAGGAAGTGGAGGTATGTTGCTTGGAAAAGTAGAAAAAATTGGAGAAGCACTACAAGGAAAAACAGATATTAAAGTTGGAGATAAAATAGCAACACTTGTTTCGCTTTCGCTTACGCCTTTAAGAATTGACAAAATAAAAGAAATTCGCACAGAAATTGACCAAGTAGATATTGAAGGTAAGGCAATATTGTTTGAAAGCGGAATATATGTAAAGATTCCAAACGATATACCTGAAAAGCTTGCACTTTCTGCTTTAGATGTTGCAGGAGCACCTGCTCAAACTGCTAAATTAGTAAAGCCGGGTGATACAGTGGTAATTATAGGAGGTGGTGGTAAATCAGGAATGTTATGTTGTTATGAAGCAAAAAAACGTGCAGGAGTTACAGGTACAGTTATAGGGATAACTTATGGTGATGATGATACTAAACGTTTGGAATCTTTAGGTTTTTGTGATCATGTTTTAAGAATAGATGCAAGAGAACCTGTACCCGTTATGCATAAAATTGCCGAATTAACTAATGGCGAAATGGCAGACATCACAATAAATAACGTTAATGTTCCAGATACTGAAATGACTTCTATTCTTGTAACAAAAAATACAGGGTTAGTTTATTTTTTCTCTATGGCTACGTCTTTCACAAAAGCAGCATTAGGTGCAGAAGGTGTAGGTTCTGATGTTACAATGATGGTAGGTAATGGATATACAAAAGGACACGCAGAGATTACTTTACAAGATTTAAGAGAATGTGAAGCATTACGAAAGGTATTTACCGATTTGTATGCTTAATTATTTTTTTAATTTTCATTTTTTTATTAAACAGGTGTGTATATTATCTATTCACCTGTTTTTTTTATTATTTTAATAGACAAAATATGAGGCATTGCAGTTGCATAACACAAGCTTATCTTTGAAATGTGGAACATAATTGTTTAACTCTCTTTGAATGTCATCATATTAAGTATAAAACTCGTCATTCCTTTGTCGTCTTACTCTTTGCAAATTTGTGTTTTCTCTTTCCGACATTTTGTTTTAAGTTCCAAAATCAAGATTATAAGTTCTGCAACCTTCGTCATTGCGAGTGAAAGCGAAGCAATACAAAGTGTAACATTTATTACAAAATCCTAAATTCTCATTCCAACCGCAGCAACCATTGTTTCCTATCCGCCAACCATCGTTGTCGTTTTTCCAACCATTGTTTCTGCCAATGCAATTATTTTCAATGTCTTAAAAACCTTTGTTTCCGCCGTTACAACCTTTGTTTTCGATCTAAAAAAAGTCTTTGAAAATGCTTCAAAATGTTTTGAAGTGAAATTAAAAACTTTTGAAAATGAATCAAAATGTTTTGAAGTGAAATTAAAATGTTTTGAAAATGCTTCAAAATGTTTTGAAGTGAAATTAAAAACTTTTGAAAATGAATCAAAATGTTTTGAAGTGAAATTAAAAACTTTTTTGAGAGTTAAAAAATATTTTTTGAGGATGAAAATTTGGGTTGGAGAGATTGAAACGAGGATTTAAAGGTTTTAAATTAAGGTTTAAAGAGCTTCAACCAAGATTGAACGGAGGGTAAAAATGATTTTGATAACGATAATAAAGATTTTAATACAATAAATCATAATAGCTTACGTCAAAACAACGGTTTTCCTGCCCGTAACTCTCGTTTCCAATACGGCAACATTTGTTTCCTTGCCATTGAAACTCCCCTACTCTCCATCAACAATGATTTTGAGACGAATAAGATTATCTAAATCTTAATTGAATAGCTATATCTTGTCGTTTGTTACCTTTAATCTTATCATTTCCTATACCGAATGCCTCTTTATTAGAATAAATTGTAATAGCATAACGAGCGGCAATTTGAATATGATGAGTAATGTCAAAAGAAAATGATGTATAAATTCTTTGTCCTTCGTCATATAAGGATACGGTAGAAAAATTTAATGGCAGACTATATTCATAAATGTTAAAATGATTGTAATAATCGGTCGTTTTGAATATGGTATATCGCAAAACAAATTTTAATCTTTCATTTAATGGAGTATAAGATGTTTCAATATAGGAGAACATTCCTGCTGTTGTATCACTGCCCGTATAAGTATTTGTAAGACTGTATCCACCCCGCAAATCAACAGACAAATATTTTGTAAGATGCCCTCTGTAATTGAGTTGAATTTGATTAAATATATTATCCTCCGGATATATTCTTCCATTGCGGTGTGTTTCGTTATATGGGTGATTATAAATATGACCGTAAAGAGAAAATGTATGCTTTTCATGCGGTACAAATATAATTTCTGCTTTTGCTTTATAACCTTTAACAGATTCATTTGCTCTGTAGCTTATATAAGGGAAATGAAACAAGTCAAAACCAACATAATAATGTATATGTCTATTTATGCGATGAGAAAAAGCAGCATATATTCCTTCTTCATTTGCATTATGCGACTGAATACCTATTGACGAAGAATAAAAATTTTGAAAAGCTTTGGAATAATTCCGATACGACACAGCAACATTTGTTTTATATCCCAAAGTATATTCTGCTCCGCATATAGAAGAGAAAGCTTTATTTTGACTTGCTGCAACTTCTGCAAACAAACGCAAACTTTTGTATTCATAATTAGCATCAATACTCGCTACATTATTATAATAACCTTCAAAATAGTCTTCCTGATATGCAGCAGTTTGATGTCTTACAGGGTATTTATAACCATAACCTATCCAAGTACAACCTATCTCTGCACCGTAAGCAATGTAGTTCAAATGAACACCAAGCATTATTTGAGTGTTACTGTCTTTTTTGGCAAGTTCTGTTAAAGTTCTGTGATAACCTGTTGTTAAAATGCTTCCGGAATAATCTACTGTTTTATAAGAACCAAAGACATAAGCATCAAAATGATTAAGATGTATTTGTGTAGCCAAACCTCTGTTGAAACCATATTCTGTTATGGAATTGTAAGGCTGAATACCTTTGCTCTGTCTTTTAATTGTTGCAGAGGTATTGAAATGCCCCAAATCAAAAAATTGCCCCATAACCAAACCTTCTCCAAAATTCAATCTATAATCACCAACTGTCAATTGTTTAATACAACCTAAATGTTTTATGGTTAATTGTGCCGAATAAAAATCGTAACCATATTTTTGTAGGGAATCAAAGAATGGCTCTCCTGCATCTTTATCCGCTGTAAATGAAAATGATAATCTATCAAAATAATTCAATCTGTAACGTAAATTAGTTGCAAATTTTTCACCCAAATATCCTTTATTATCCTCTCGTAAAAAACCATAAGAAGATTCCAAAACATTATGATATTGCATTCTAAATTCATGTTTTGCTTTAAGAAATATGGAGTCTAATCTTAATGACGGTTGCTGTTCAACAGGAATAATACATATAAAAGGTTTTATTTGCTCAATAATATCCGGCGAGAAGCCATTTATTAGTTGAAGTTCAAAGATTGAAAACATTTGTCCGCTACTTTTTAAATATGCTTTAAGATTACGCCGTTGTAAAGCATCAAGTCCAATGAGAGAAAGTTGATAATCATTTGCTGTATTCAGATTACATGGATGTTGCAGCAACTGATAAAGTTCATCAAGCATTGTTTCCTTATTGCTATTGTTAATATCTGACCGTTCTATTTCGGTTATATATGAAGAAACTGCGGTCTGATTTTGTTGAGCAAAGCTAAAAAAAGGGAAAATAAATAAAAAAAATAATAGTGAAGTTCTTTTCATTTGATAAATAGCAGTAAAATTTTAGAAGTGCAAATGTATAAAAACTTAATTACAATGTTTTGTCTATAAAAAGATAAAGAAAAAATAAGAAACAAATAAATAACTAACTAACGTTAGTTTTATAGTATCTTTTCTTACTTTTGCATTATGAAAAAGTTAATAAATATCATTATAATTCTTTTTTCTGTATTGTGTTGTCTGTTACTTGCACATAATTTCTCTGCTGACAGTTTTGCTTTTGCTTATGCCGCTAAATATGGTAAAGACTTACTCAATCCTCATCATCTTTTGTTTAATGTATTAAATAGACTGATAATTATTCTAACTGACTGCTTTTTAGTTGATACTTTGAAAATATTACAAATAGCAAATATTGGTTTTGCTGTTGGCTGTCTCTGTGTTTTCAAACGATTACTGTATAAAATTACTGACAACATAAAAGTTGTTGCTGTTGCTATTGTGTTTGTTGCTTCTTCTTTTGCTTTTTTACGCTTTGCTACACAATTAGAATGTTATATTATTCAGGCTTTTTTTTCTCTCTTGGCAATAAATTCATTTTGTAATTATTTAAAGAATAATAAAACAAAAAGCCTTGTTTTCTCTACAATATATTTAATCTGTGGGACTGTTTTTCATCAATTAACAATTTTAATATGGTTTTCTACTTTACTAATACTTATAGTTCGCTGTAATAAAGTTAATTTTAAACATTTACTTATTTTTCTTTTATTGTCTGTTTTTATTCCGTTAATTTATTTCATAAGCTATTATATTTTAACAGGCTCTGTAAATCCAAATAATGTTATAGCGTTCAGTATGCACGATTATCTTAATGGTACGGCAGAAATGCCACAATTAAAACGAGTAATATTCTTTACTGCGGCAAGTTTAATTAGAACATTCATACAGATACACGGCTTAATTTTGCCATTTGCGGAAAAATATATGATATGCTCTATTATTGTTGTAATATCTTCCCTATCCTTTATTATTCTATCCATAATCTATGTATTCAAAACAAAAAAAAACAAAAAACTCTGTATTATTTCAAAGATAAAAGGAGAATATACATTAACACTAAAATATATATATACAAACCTAATAATCTGTTTTATGTTTGCCGCTTTTTCAAATGGCAATGCAGAATTTATGCTTTTACTTCCGTTTTTTATTGCAATAGTGTTTGTTTTACAATGTTCCGCATATAAAAAATCTTTATTATACTTATCATTTGCAATGCTTGTATGGAATATTTCATTTGGTTTAATTCCTTATAGATTTGAAAAACTTGATGTTAATAATGAAGAAGTAGAAATAGTAAAAGCTTATCCAAATGCTGTTTTTGTTCTTCGCAATCGTACAGAAATAGAAAATATGTACATGTATTATTATGGTGATGAGCCAAAAGCAAAATTAATTAATGAATATGGTTTTTGTAAAGACACTTTGGAAATTCTAATGAATGGACACCCAAAAATCATCATAGATTTTGCTTATGGAATAGAACCTAAAAGCAGACGTTCTATCACAAACGGTAATAAAGACTGGATAAATTCTTACATAGATAAACCATTTATAAGTTTTGAGGCATTAGGAATAAAAAAAATGCTTTTTGAAATAAAAAATACAAAATATAAGTATGAATAATTTATTTGGAAAAACGTTAGAAGATATAATTATAATCTGTGACAATTTGTCTCTTCCCAAATATACTGCAAAACAAATAACAAATTGGCTTTACAATAAGCAGATAAAAGAAATTAAGGAAATGACAAACCTTTCTCTCAAAACAAGAGAAAAACTTACAAAAGAGTATCAGATTGATATTAGTCAGCCATTAACAACATTTATTTCAAAAGATGGAACAAAAAAATACTTGTTTCAATATGGAGAAAAAGAAAAAGTGTTTGTGGAAGCCGTTGTAATTTTTGATAGAGACAGGGTAACTCTATGTATTTCTTCACAAGCAGGTTGTAAATTAAATTGTTCTTTTTGTGCAACTGGCAAACAGGGATTCAAAAAAAATCTATTATCCGGTGAGATATTAAATATTTATCGCTCAATAGATGAACATAAAGCAATAACAAATATAGTGTATATGGGAATGGGTGAGCCTTTAGATAACTGGAAAGAAGTAAAAAAAAGTATTCAAGTGCTTACTTCCGAATGGGGATACGCTATTTCACCACGAAGAATTACTGTTTCAACGTGTGGTATATTGCCAAAAATGGAAAATCTTTTAAATACAACTCAATGTAACATTGCTATTTCTCTTCATAGTGCTATTTATGAACAACGAAAACAAATTATGCCAGTGGAAAATTCATTTCCAATATCCGAAGTAGTCAAATTTTTGCGTAACTACGACTGGTCTGGTCAACGAAATTTAACTTTTGAATATATAGTTTTTGATAATTTCAATAATACACCTCAACATGTTGATGCTCTTGTCAAACTTCTTAAAGGATTAAAATGTAAAATCAATCTTATTCGTTATCATTCAATATCTAAACACAGTAAATTTAGAACAGCAAGTGAATATACTATGATTGCTTTTAGAGACAATCTTATAAAAAAAGGTTTATTTACCACAATAAGAGCATCAAAAGGAGAAGATATTTTAGCTGCTTGTGGCTTATTATCAGAGAAAAATTATAACTATTTAACTTAAAATTTTGTCAGTAAAAAAAAAAATTGTAATTTTGCACTTTCAAAAATAAAAAAATAAAATGGCAAAGAAAGCAAAAGACGTTAGAATACAAGTAATTTTGGAATGTACTGAGCATAAAGCTTCAGGTATGCCGGGTACTTCTCGTTATGTTACAACAAAATCTAAAAAAAATACCCCAGATAGATTGGAGTTAAAAAAGTATAATCCTATTTTAAAACGAGTAACTGTTCATAAAGAAATAAAATAAGGAGATAAATAGATATGGCAAAAAAAGTAGTCGCAACATTAAAGACATCCTCAGGCAAAGATTTTGCAAAAGTAATCCGTATGCAAAGAAATGAAAAAACAGGAGCATATTCATTTAAAGAAGAAATTATTGCTTCCGATGCTGTAAAAGATTATTTTGCAAAAAAATAAATAAAAACATTCATACCAATAAGGTTAAAATGGTTTATTATAATGAAGGATTGTTCTTCTGTTTGAAGAACAATTTTTTTTCATTATGTATTTTTGTATCAGCTTCACAAATAAACAAATAAATATGAGTATATTTTCATTTCTATCAAAAGGTAACAAAGAATCGTTGGATAAAGGTTTAGCTAAAACTAAAATAAGTGTTTTTAGCAAAATATCAAAAGCTATTATTGGTAAATCTAAAGTTGATGAAGATGTACTTGATAATTTAGAGCAGGTTTTAGTAGAAGCTGATGTGGGAATTGAAACAACACTTAAAATTATTGAACGCATAGAAATGCGTGTTGCAAAAGATAAATACCTAACAACAACAGAATTAAATTCTATTCTTAAAGAAGAAATAGAGAATTTGTTAATGGAAAATTATCATAATAATGATTTTGATGATATAATTTCTAATAAACCGTATGTTATTATGGTTGTCGGCGTTAATGGTGTTGGAAAAACAACAACTATTGGGAAATTAGCATATCAATTTAAAAATGCCGGAAAAAAAGTTGTGCTTGGAGCAGCTGATACTTTTAGAGCTGCAGCAATAGATCAACTAAAAATATGGGCAGATCGCACAGGAGTAGATATAATTTCGCAATCTATGGGTGCAGATCCTGCTTCTGTTGCTTTTGATACCTTAAAATCGGCAGTGGCAAAACAAGCAGATGTAGTTATTATTGACACTGCAGGACGCTTACATAATAAAATAGGATTAATGAATGAGCTGTCTAAAATACGTAATGTAATGAAAAAAGTAGTGCCAACTGCACCTGATGAGGTATTACTTGTACTGGATGCTTCAACAGGACAAAATGCTGTTGAACAAGCAAAACAATTCACAGCAGCAACAAATGTTAATTCTATTGCTCTCACTAAACTTGATGGAACAGCAAAGGGAGGCATAGTTATAGGCATATCTGATTTATTCAAAGTTCCGGTCAAATATATTGGTTTAGGGGAACAGATGACAGATTTACAGATATTTGACCGTAAAGCTTTTGTTGAAAGCTTATTTTCATAAATATAAAAATACTATACATTTTACTTTTCAAAGTATATTTATTATCTGCAAATATAGACATCCATTATTTGGAAGAGTGAAAACTTTTGCCCATTATGCCAAATTTCTATTAAAATTGAAAGTAAATAAACTGTTGCTGTGTTCCGCCAAAAACAAATATAATGAAGAGTATCAGAAAATATATCAGCCATCGGACAAATGAATATCTTATTTTATCTACACGAAAACCATATTCACCCTTGCGGGAAAACCATTCCACCACAACCAAAAGAACAATAAACATAAGTGTTGGCTTAATATGGACATTCAAAAAATAGGTCAAATCGGGAATTGTAAATAAGGATTTGGAAAATATACCTTTAATATATGTAAATGCTTCGCCTATTGTAGCGGCACGAAACAATATCCAGCCAAAGAGAACGAGGATAAAAGTTGAT
>JAISUE010000039.1 GCA_031272245.1 Bacteroidales bacterium | reverse complement strand
CAGAAACACAGATATTTACAAGTATCTATTAAAGGTCATCAAGGAAAATCCTATTAAACTGTCATAAAAGATATGGTTAATTCAAAAAAAAAGTTATAAATTTGCAATCGTTAAACAAGAGAATATTTTCTCTTAAAATAATATCTTGAACCCCAAAATAAAAGTAAGATGACGAACTTAAAAGGTAAAAATCTCATTTCAATCACCGATTATTCAAAGGAAGAATACATTTCAATTCTTGATTTGGCAAAAGAGTTTGAACAAAATCCCAAGCAACCTGTTTTATGCGACAAGGTAGTGGCTTCTATCTTTTTTGAACCTTCAACACGCACACGATTGTCTTTTGAAAGTGCTGCAAACATGTTAGGAGCAAGAGTTATCGGGTTTTCAAATCCTGCTGCAACTTCCCTGCAAAAAGGAGAGAGTTTGCATGATACGATTCAAATGGTGAGCAGTTATTCGGACATTATTGTTATGCGACATCCTCGTGATGGAGCGGCAAGATATGCGGGCGAAGTTGCAAGTGTGCCGGTTATAAATGCTGGGGACGGGGCTAATCAGCATCCGACTCAATGTATGTTGGATTTATACTCTATCCGCAAAACACAGGGAACGCTTGACAATTTGAATATAACAATGGCAGGAGATTTGAAATATGGTCGCACCGTGCATTCTCTTGTTCAGGCAATGTGTAATTTTAAGACAACATTTCATTTTGTTTCTCCCGAAGAATTACAGATGCCCGAAAGCGTAAAGCTTCATGTTAAAAATTCCGGTCTGGAATATAAAGAATATACGGAACTGACCGACATCGTGCCGATAAGTGATATAATTTATATGACAAGAATTCAAAAGGAAAGATTCTCCGACCCGATGGAATACGAAAAGGTTAAAAACTGCTATGTGCTCGATGCTGCCACTGTTTCGGGCTGTAAAGAAAATATGCGAGTTCTTCATCCGTTGCCAAGAGTTAATGAAATTGCTATGGACGTTGATAAAACGCCTTATGCTTACTATTTTCAGCAGGCACAGAACGGTGTTTATGTTCGTCAGGCTTTAATTGCAGCGATTTTAGGAGTTAAATAATATTGTTATAAAAGATATGGAACATAAAGATATGGAAAACAAGAAAGAATTAGTGGTTTCGGCTATTGAAAACGGAACGGTAATTGACCACATACCTGCTGAAGTAGTGTATAAAGTGGTAAGAATTTTGGAATTAAGTCTTCATAATGACGAAGTGTTGATTGGAACTAATTTGGAAAGTAAGAAACTTGGCAAGAAAGGTATTATAAAAATCAAAAACAAGTATTTTCGTCAGTCAGAAATTGACAAAATTGCCATAGCGGCGCCGATGGCAACGCTTATTGAAATAAAAAATTACCAAAAGGTTGTCAAGCGTCAGGTGGAAATCCCCGATGTCCTGTATTCAACAGTTAAGTGCATCAATCCTAACTGCATAACAAATATTGAGGATATACCTTCCAAACTTTCGGTAGTTGAAAAAAATCCGTTGAAGGTTCGTTGTCATTATTGTGAAAAGACACAAGAACCGATGTTAGATGTTAAATAACTTTGATATAATTGTTATTGGAGCAGGACATGCAGGTTGTGAAGCTGCATATTGTGCAGCAACAATTGGAGCAAAAACATTGTTGATAACTCAAAATCTTAATTCAATCTGCCAACTATCATGCAATCCTGCTATGGGTGGAGTGGCAAAAGGACAAATAATTAGAGAAATAGATGCTTTAGGAGGTTATTCAGGTATAATAACTGACATGAATACTATGCAATTTCGGATGCTAAATAGAAGTAAAGGTCCGGCAATGTGGTCTCCGAGGGCTCAAGTTGATAATATTACATTTGCTATCTCATGGCGTCAAACATTGGAAAAGATTCCTAATCTTACTTTTTGGCAGGATGAAGTTACAAATTTAATAATTAAACATCAAAAAATAAGTGGGGTTAGAACTCTTTTGGGATTAGAAATATTATCCAAATCAGTTATTCTGACCGCTGGTACATTTCTTAATGGAAAAATACATATAGGTGAAATAAATTATTCAGGAGGACGTATTGGAGAAAAAGAGGCTACATATCTTTCTGAAAATTTAGTAAATATCGGATTTGAAATATCTAAATTAAAGACAGGAACACCTGTAAGAGTAGATGGTAAAAGTATAAATTTTGCAAAACTTGCAGAGCAAAAAGGAGATGCGCATCCGGAACAGTTTTCTTTTTTGTACAAACAAACAAAAAATTTGATACAAAGAAGTTGTTTTCTCGCATACACAAGTGAAAAAGTACACGACATATTACGTGAAGGCTTTGATAAATCTCCTATGTTTACTGGAAAAATTCAAGGCAGAGGTCCCAGATATTGTCCTTCTATAGAAGATAAAATTGACAGGTTTTCTGATAAAACCCGTCATCAATTATTTATAGAACCTGAAAGCAATCACACAAATCTTTATTATGTTAATGGATTTTCTTCATCATTGCCATTGAATGTACAATATAAAGCATTGAGAGCAATAGAAGGTTTTGAAAATGCAGTAATACAAAAACCGGGTTATGCAATAGAATATGATTATTTTCCTCCAACTCAATTACGAAATACATTAGAAACAAAGTTAATCTCAAATCTTTATTTTGCAGGACAAATTAATGGAACAACAGGGTATGAAGAAGCTGCTGCGCAAGGTTTGATTGCAGGAATAAATGCAACATTAAAATTACAGGAAAAAGAACCTTTAGTGCTTAAACGTTCTGAAGCATATATAGGAGTACTGATTGATGATTTAATAACAAAAGGTGTAGATGAACCATATAGAATGTTTACTTCTCGAGCAGAATATAGAATTTTATTAAGACAGGATAATGCAGACCAAAGACTGACACCTGTTGGTTATAATGTGGGATTGGCAACAGAAGAGAGATTGAGAAAAGTAGAACGAAAAATACTTTTTAGCGAAAGTCTTATTTCATTTTTACGTACTAATACAGCAGAACCAAATGAAATAAATGCTTTGCTGCAAAATATCAATACAAATATCATATCACAAAAAACAAAACTTGCAATGCTTTTATTACGACCAAATATAACACTTTCAAACCTTTCAACAAACATTTTATCTCTTATGAATGAAATAAAAAAATTACCTAATGACATATCTTCTGAAGTCATTGAAAGTGTGGAGACTTTTATCAAGTATGAAAGCTACATAATTAAAGAACAGGAAATAGCAGACAAAATGCTTAAACATGAAAATATGCCAATAAAAGAAAATTTTGACTATCAGTGTTTGCAATCTTTATCTTTTGAAGCGAGAGAAAAACTTTCAAAAATACGTCCTGCAACTATTGGACAAGCTTCACGTATCAGTGGTGTTTCGCCTTCAGATATTTCTGTTTTAATGATTTACTTTGGAAGATAACATATCAGTGATTGCCGTTTTGGGTCAAATATATCTTGTGCAACTTGAAAAAGGTCTTCATTTGTTATACAATCTATTTGTTTGTACGTTTCTCGTAATGTATCTATTTTATTGTGATTTAATACTGATTTGCACATAGCAAGCATTTCGTTTTGATTAGAATCATATTGTATGGCTAATTGTCCTTTTAACTGTTGTTTATATTGTAAAATAGTTTTTGTAGATAAAGGTTTTGCAGTCAAAAATTCTAATTCTTTTCTAATTAATTCAAGAGTTTTGTCTATATATTTTGAATTTGTTCCTGCATAAACAGTAAAAACTCCGGTATCTGAATAAGGCGTATAATTAGATTCAAGAGAATAAGTAAAACCATATTTTTCTCTTATGTGCATATTAAGATAAGAATTCATTGCTCCACCACCTAAAATATTATTTAATAAAGAAAATGTCATTTTATATTTGCTATTGTAATCATAAGCAACAGAACCCATTATTGCATGTGCTTGATAGGTATCCTTTTGTTCAACCTTTGTTTTTGGTGAATATTGTTTAGGAGGCTTGCGGTGGCGATTTGAAATTTTTTTATCAACATTAGCAAAAAATTTTTCACATAAACGTACCCATAAATCAAAATCTATTGCGCCAACACACGCTATGGTCATCAGATTAGTAGCATAATTCTTATCTATAAAAGTTTTTATATCATCTGAATGAAAACTTTTTACACATTTAGGTTTTCCCAAAATTAAGCTACCCAAAGAATGATTATCAAATATAAGCTGTTCAAAATCATCAAAAATTTGTTCTGCCGGTGAATCTTTATATGAATTTATTTCATCTAATACTACAACTTTTTCTTTTTCAATTTCCTTTTCAGGAAATGTTGAATTAAAAACAATATCTGCAAATAATTCTAACACTCTTTCTTGATAACGGTTAAGGAAAGAAGCATAAATACAAGTTTCTTCTTTGGTCGTATAAGCATTCAACTCTCCACCTACTCCATCTATACGATTTAGTATATGAAAAGCTTTGCGATGTTTTGTCCCCTTAAATATACAATGCTCTATAAAATGAGCTATTCCGTTCTCCTTTTTCGTTTCATCTCTTGTTCCTGCGTTAATCATTATACCACAATGAGCAACAGGTGAATTTGTATAACGATGAACAAGTTTTATTCCGTTATTTAAAGTATGTTGAGAATATGGAAAATCAGTTTCTATTGTCATTAGTGTTTTATTATTATTTTATGACCACAACATAAGAACTATGTTTATCACAACGACTATTATACAGAATGCTGTAGTAAGATTGCGGGAAGTATACCAACGAATCATAAACCAATCTATACTTGCAGATTTTATACGTTCCCAATTTTCCATTTGTCCAAGCCATTTATGTCTTTGGGGCTCATATTTTTCATCTTTCAAAAAATGGTTTAGTGAATTAAAAAGCCATATTGCACGTGGCAAAACAACTAAAACTATTAAATATAAAGGATTAAATATTCCTGTTATTACACCAATGCAAACTATGATAAATGGACAAAAATTAAGAATAAAGCAAGCTATTAAAATATTTAACTTTGTTTTTAACAGAATTGCAAAAGTCATTTTGGATACTTCTATATCTGCACGTCTATCAAGTATTGAATGTGTAAAAATTATATTAGTAACAAGTAGTCCAACAGGGATAGAAAACAATATTATTATACTGTTGATTTCTCCACAAGCAGCATAATATACTCCACACATAAGTAAAAAGCCAAACATTATGCCAATAACAACTTCGCCAAGACCTCTATAAGATAACTTTAAAGGTTTAGCTGAATAAAAAATTCCAAAAAACAATCCTGAAACAGCAAACAAACCTATTATTATTCCTCTTTCTATCATAATAAATATACCACAAATCGCAGCACATATAAGAAAATATATTATAGCTTTCAGTAATCCTTTTAATGTTGTTGAGCCATTCAAAAGATATTCATATTTTGATATTCTTGCTCTAAAGCCATTATGTTTTAATCTTTTTCTTGTTTCGCCGGATTTAACTTTATAATCAAAATAATCGTCTGCAAGATTCATTGCTAAATGAGCAAAAGCAACACCACAAAAAGCCACTATAGCTAATAACCAGTTATAATTTGGTTTTGATAAAGCAAATGATATAGCCACTATTGCAGGCATTATACTTTGTGGTAAAGCATGATAACGTGCATTTTTTAGCCAAAAAAATATGATTTTCATTTTTATTTTCCAAGTATTTTTTCAATAATTTTTGTTGTAGAATAACCTTTGAGGAAAGGAATTGTTACAACTTCTCCTCCGTTTTTAGTTATAATATCGTAACCTACTATTTCTGAAGGTGTGTAATCTGCTCCTTTTACAAGTACGTCTGGCTGAATTGTGAATATTAAATTATAAGGTGTATCTTCAAAAAACAACACAACAGCATCAACAAACTCCATAGATGCAAGAAGTATAAGTCGCGAATACTCATCTTGTATTGGACGACATTTACCTTTTATACGAGAAATGGATGTATCGGCATTTACTCCTATAATAAGTCTGTCTCCTAATGCTTTTGATTTTGCTAAATAATCAATGTGTCCTTGATGTAAAATGTCAAAACAGCCATTCGTAAATACAATTTTTTCTGCATTATCTTTCCATTTTTGAATTGTAGAAAGCAAATTTTCATTTGTTAAAATTTTGTTTTTTATATGTTCTATTGGGGTCATAATATTATTTTATTCGTTTTGCATTCTTATTTGAAAAATAAACAAAGCCAATTAATCCAAAAATCATCATTCCAAGTTGAGAAACTAACCACGATAGCCAACCAGCTGCATATCCAACAGGTATTTTTACTGCATAAATATATAAGCTTTTTGCAAAAATCATAGGATATAACCCTATTCCACCAGGTGTTATCATTGGACCAAATGCTGACAATAATGTGATAATTAAAGCAACTTTTAAACTTAATGAAGACGTGTCAGGGAAACATTGAAAGATTGCCCATGTGCCAACAATCCATAAAAACCATATAAGACAAGAATAGATTGCAAAAAGTAAAGGTTTATCCAAATGAATAACACTCTTTATCCCCTGCCACAAGCCTAAAATAATTGATTTGATTTTAAGAAAAACATTATTGTTAGTTATTTTTAATGTTAGAATATTACGTTTCCGAAAAATTATAAAAACAATAGTAATAAAAATTACTATTATAACTCCTGCAATCAAAATAAATTGTATCTTTTCCAATAAAGATGTCTCAACATTTGTCTTTATATAATTCCACATCACTCCAAATTCTAAAGTAAGAGCAATGAAAAAAATTATAATAAATAAAAGTAAATCTACAAAACGTTCCGTGATAACCGTCCCAATACTTTTCTCTATAGCAATATTATCTGCCTTCTTTAGCATTGCACATCGTACTATTTCACCTAATCGTGGCACTGCCAAATTGGTCAAATAACCAGTCATTATTGCAAAAAATAAATTTTTAATACACAATTTCTCATTTGTAATAGGTTTTAATAACTGTTTCCATCTTAAAGCTCTGACATAACAACTCAAAATAGAAATCACAAATGCTAAAATTAACCAAAATAGATTAACATTTTTTACGCAATTAAACAATTCATTCAGTTCTTCATCCGATAGTTTTGCAATAAACCACCAAATAAAACCCAAACCAAGTGCCAAAAAAAAGGCTACTTGTAATCCTTGTTTTAGTTTTGTTTTCACTTTTTTAATTTATTGGCTACAGGAAAAAGGACTGTTGGTTTAAAATTTTTTGCTTCCTCAATATCCATCGTAGCAAAAGTCATTATTATTACAATATCTCCAACTTGTGCTAACCTTGCAGCTGCCCCATTTAAACATATTGTTCCACTGTTACGTTTTCCCTTTATTGCATACGTATCAAATCGCTCACCATTATTAAGATTAACAACATAAACCCTTTCATTCTCAATAATGTTTGCTGCAATCATTAACTCTTCGTCAATAGTTATACTGCCTATATAATCAAGTTCAGCTTCTGTTACACTAACGCGATGTATCTTTGATTTCAATATTTCTATTTGCATTATAAAATCTACTTAAAATTAAGTGGCAAAGATAATTAAATTTGGTTTAATAGAATGTTGCAAAAATCGCTATAATGATATATGAAAATCTTAAAATTGTGAAATTTTTCGCTATTTATAACTGGATTTTTAATATTAAAATTATGATAATCATAAAAAACGGCATTCCATTTTACTGAAATGCCGACAATAAACTTGTGTTATGATTTTAAAATTTAAATCCTATTGTTGCCTGAATTAAATGTTCATTATGTGTCAAAGAAGTTACTCCGCCATCATAAAAATAATACTTTGCATTATTACCTGAAAGTGTATAGGCATAAGCTAAATCAATATAAAACTGTTTGCCTCTGAATCCCAAACCTCCCGTTATCAATTGTTGACTTGCATCATTTTCTTCAAATTCAGTCTTATATGGATTAGCAATTATAGCGTAACCTGCACGTAATGCAAAAGGTCCTGTTTGTAATTCTCCACCAATACGAAGATTATTTGTAGAGGTATAAAGGTTACTCATATAATTATTTATAGTACTTTCAAAGCGTGCATTATCATCAAAACTGTATTTCATAGCAGAATAGTTAACATATTCGTAATCGGCACTTAAAGTTCCTCTATATTTTGACGCATTATTACCAAAAACCAATGCTAATGAACCTATAAAACGGAAAGGTGAACGAATACTGTAATATAATTCTGGCGAATCACCACCGCTTTTTCCATTATATTCTACGGAAGAATAATAATTATCTTCTATAAGATAATAAGTAGGGGTATGAATTGATGCTCCAAGTCTTAACCATTCAAGAGGCTTTGCAATAATTCCAAATTTAAAATTCATTCCGGAACCACTTAACTCTGTAATTTGATTAAAAGTATATTCGTTTCCTGTTTCAATTTGCTTTTCAGTAAAACTTTCTTTCTTCGTATAATTAAACAAAGGTACTCCGATTGCACCACCAATATAGAAAACATTTGCTATATTGGTTGAAAAGGTAAAATCCATTGAAGTTTGATAGCCATAAGTTTCTATTGTTTTAAATTGTTCAAAAGTCCCAGAGTCAACAAAATCTGATAAAACAAAAATAGTAGTTGAATCGGAGATGCTGTCCAAATAAACAACACCTGTATTTATAAAATCATTATACAGTATTGCATCTAATCCATATTCAGAAGCATAATCTACAAGAGAATTTATTACATTATTTATATATGAATTTTGAATACCTTCACGTGATATATTTATTTTATTACTGAAGTTTTTTACTTGATTGAATGCAAAACCGAATTGCCAGCTTTTATACAGAGAATTATCAGTGTTCAGATTCAAAACCAATCCAAAATTACCAAAATTGTAATTATGTCTGTCGTTATTAAGGCTATTTTCGCCATACTTTGCAGTTGTATTAACTAAATTTAGCCCTAATCCAAATGTTATTTCATTACCCAAATACAAACCTAAACCTGCAGGATTGAAACTTGCAGCTGTAATATCTCCGCCGACTGCTCCAAGTGCTCCTGCTCTTGAAATATAATTAGCTGTTCCATTTATACCGTATTGTCCAAGTAATAGCGGATATTGTTCGTTGACGTCTTGCGCTGTTGTAATTAAGGAAAACATTATTCCTGTAACTAATAAACATATTTTTTTCATCTCTTTATATTTTGTTTTATTATTAAATATTCTTAATTATTTTCTACCTACACTTCTTGATGACGAACTTGAACTTCCACTGCTATGTGTACCACTGCTTCTTGAAGTAGAAGAAGATGATGACGAACGGAATGAAGAACTATTGTTTCTTGTATTGCTGCGAGGGACAGAAATAGTTGACGAATTATTACTTCTACGAGGTATGCTTATACTTCTTTGTGAAGTTGTAGCTGGTTTTCTAAATGTATTATTGTTTTGTTTTGTTGCAGGCTGACGAGTAAATTCATTTGTTGAACGAGGTTGTCTTACTGCTGGTGGAGTATAAGTACGTGTAGTATGTTTTATATTTTGATTTGTATTAATATTTCTTTGATTGTTATTCGTTATTGTTGAACCCTGACGATTGTTTATATTAGGTTTAGTTATTGTTTTTCTATTTTGAGGAGGTTTTTGAAGCCTTACTTGATTATTAACAGTTGGTTTTTGCAATTCTCTATTATGTTTTTCAGATGCAAATGTTGTTGCATTTTCTTTTGCAACAGGTTTTCCGTTAATAGTTCCTTTTGTTACAGCAGAAGAACCAAATTTTGCATTATATTTATCCCCAAAAGTTGTTGATGGATTTACTGTTCTGTCTGTTGTAATACGTTTTTGTCCATTCTTTGCAATAAATCTATTGTTAGAACTAACATAACTACCAGTGCTTAATGAACGATAAAAGTTAGAATTTCTATCATGACTGTTATAATAAGCAACATTATTATGTCCATGATTATGATAGTGATGTCCATGATTGTAATAATGATGGTGATGATAAGGATAATAACCATAATAATAAGGATACCCCCAATAATATGAATAATATGAAGGATACCACCAGTGATAACCTAAATAAATACTCGTACCCCAATACCATGGATCATAAGTGTACCAATACAAATTGGTATAATAATCTGCATAATAATCATACATAAGATATGGTCTGTGAAATCTTCTTATGCGTGCAGAATAAGCATAATCGTAATAATCGTCTTCGTCGTATGAAGAGTAATTATTTTCTCCTTCTACAATATCTGCACTGTCTGTATCAAGTGTATCGGAATAAACCTCTGTTATCTTTTCATAAGCAGGATCTTGATAACAATTAGTAGATTCCCGCTGTACAACATTTACCTGTCTTTTAGCCCTTTCGTTTGGAGAAGCATAAACATCATCATAACCATAAGCAGTAAATTCTATTCCACAACTGCTTACTGTCACAGCAATACTTAAAAAAGAAAGTATAAATGCTGTATTTTTTAGGATTGTGTTTGTAATTTTCATAATAAATACCTTTCTCATTAGATTATTTTATTAAAATATATGATAGCAAAATTCATACCAAAAATAAAATAATTGTTATTAAAAAATGATTTTAATATATGATATTTGTATTTGCTACCTGTCTATCTTTTTTTCTTTGTTTTTGAAGAAAAAATTAGTAATTTTATTAGAAAAAATAGCGATTTTATTTCTCTAAAATCAAGTTTTTTTAATCAATATAAATATACAATGATGTGTTTTTTTACATTTCTCAAATTTTTATTACTTTTGCATTGTTCTAAATTCTGATAATATGGGTAACGTTCCCTATTAAAAGCTTATGAACATCTTAATATATATATAAATCTAAACCAAAAGAAAAATCTAATGGAAAAGAATAAAAATTTTTCTGTAAAAAAAATAACGGAAAAAAGCCTGCGAACAGGCACAATATCAATAGTCATATACGATATATCTATGGCTTCAGATATAAATAAAATAATATCAGAATATTCAAATTTTATACTTGCGAGACAAGGTCTGCCTCTCCGTAGTAAGGGATTGTACATAATTAATCTTGTTATTGAAGCAACACTTGACATTATTAACGCTCTAACCGGTAAATTAGGACGTTTAAATAATGTAGAAGTAAAAGCAATAGTTGTAAAAGAACAACAAAATGCTTAAAAACTGCATTTAGAAGAAAATTAAAATTTTAATAACACATAATTAAGATATACTAATGAATAAAGAATTGAGAAACAGAAATTTTATAAACAGAGATAAGTTATATTCTCTGATTGAAGGAGAACAACCTTCTAAAATTCAAATCAATAACATCCTGAATAAAGCCTTAAAACTAAAAGGTTTGAATCTTGAAGATGTTGCTGCATTATTGAGGATAGAAGACGAGAAGACTATTCATAATGTTATGGATGCCGCAAAATATGTAAAAGAAGAAATTTATGGTAAAAGACTTGTTCTGTTCGCTCCTATTTATACAGGAAATATATGTGTAAATAATTGTCTTTACTGTTCTTTTCGTAAAGATAATAAACTTATAAAACGAAAAATTTTAACTATGCAGGAGATAGCACAAGAAACTTCTGCACTTTTGAAACAGGGACATAAAAGAGTACTGTTAATTTGCGGTGAAAACAACAAAAATGGAACAGATTATATGGTTGATGCTATTAGAACCACATATTCTGTCCGAGAATGTGGAGGTAAAGATTATATCCGCAGAATAAATATTGAACTTGCTCCAATGGAAGTAAATGATTTTGCTCGTTTGAAAGCAGAAAAGATAGGAACTTACGTTTGTTTTCAAGAAACCTATGACCCTATAGAATATAAACGTTTTCATCCTGCTGGAACGCCGAAAGCAGATTATTTTTACAGACTTTCAGTTATGGATAGAGCAATGGAAGGTGGAATAGATGATGTAGGTATTGGTGCATTATTTGGACTTATTGATTATCGTTTTGAAGTATTGGCTATAATTGAACACGCAAAACATTTGGAAGATGCTTTTGGATGCGGACCTCATACGGTTTCTGTTCCGAGAATGGAAGCGGCTATTGGTGCTCCGTCTGCCGAAAACATACCGAATCCTGTCAGTGATAATGACTTTAAAAAGATTGTTGCGGTTTTAAGACTTGCTTTACCTTATACAGGAATTATTCTTTCAACAAGAGAAAATGATACCATGAGAAATGAACTCATAAAATATGGTGTGAGCCAAATATCTGCTGCTTCAAAAACAAATCCCGGTGCTTATTCCGAGTCTGAAGAAGGAACAGGAAGCCAATTTTCACTTGGTGATCACAGAACATTATCTCAAGTTATTTCATCTTTAGTAGATGAAGGTTATGTTCCTTCATTCTGTACAGGCTGTTATCGTAAAGGTAGAGTAGGACACGATTTTATGGATTTAGCAAAACCGGGATTGATAAAACAATATTGTTTGCCTAATGCTTTGTTTACTTTTGAAGAGTATCTTAATGATTTTGCAGATATAGAGTTAAAAAATAAAGGTGAAAAATTAATAAAAGAAATGACTGCTCAAATAGAAAAGCCATCATTAAAAATAAAAGTAGAAGAAAATATCAAACATATAGAGCAAGGACAAAGAGATATTTATTTTTAGAAACAAAAAAACGTTGTGATATTTTTACTAACAAACTGAATAAATTTAATTTTTCTTTTTTGTTATTATACTTAACAAATAATTATTTGTATTATAATTTGATTTTTTTGCTGAAAGTTTTGCCTTAAATTTTTATACATTTAAATTTAATAATTATTTCTTTGGCATTATTTTTGCTACGTTTATAACTTGATTCTAATTTAAATTAATAATATTATAATGAAAAAACGAAATTTACTGCTTTTGGCAGGATGTGTTATATTGTCAATTAATGTTTTGGCACAAAGACAAGGTGATAATACAAATACCAACAGAACATCACCAACTATTAAAGGAAAAGTTATAGACGAACAAACAAGCGAACCATTACTTTATGTTAATATTCTTTTACTTAATCCTAAAGATTCTGCAATGGTTACAGGTACAGCAACTGATGTTAATGGAAATTTTACTCTTAATTGTAGCTATGGAAACTATATTTTAAAATTTTCTTATGTAGGTTATAAAGATTTATTTCAGAATATTGAAATGAAAAAAAATATTTTTGACGCTGGAAATGTGAAGATGCAAAGTAAAACTACATCATTAGGGACTACAGAAATTACAGCTCAAAAATCAATGGTAGAATATAAACTTGACAAACGTGTTATAAACATTGACCAAAATATTGTTACTGCTGGTGGAGATGCTTCAGATGTATTGCAAACCCTTCCTTCCGTATCAGTGGATGAAGATGGCAACGTAACTTTGAGAGGCAACTCTAATGTGAAAGTGCTTGTAGATGGTAAGCCTTCAGAATTACTTGGAAACGATTTAGCTACAGTTTTACAACAAATTCCTGCAGCAAGCATAGAATCAGTTGAAGAAATAACCAATCCTTCTGCTAAATATGATCCGGAAGGTATGAGTGGTATTATAAATATAAAATTAAAGGAGAAAGGTAATCGTGGTTTGAATGGCAGTGTATCAATAACTGGAGGTTCAGCTTTGCAAAAGTTTCTGCCAAACAGCAATGCTTCATTTTCAATAAACTATTCAACTCAAAAATATGCTTTGTTTGCTCAAGTAGATGCAAGATATGGAATGAGAGGAGGAACAAACGATGGAATAAAATACCTGTTTTCGCACGACAATAACTTTTTATCCAATATTATTCGCACAAAAAGAAATGATGAAAGGGCAAATCTTAGCGGAGGCATTAAACTTGGCGGGGACTGGTACATAAATAAAAATAATACATTAACTTTTACCTATGGAAGCAGAATGCATGGAAGCATAAAAGATTCTACAAACATTAGCAATACTGACCTTTTTCTTTTAAACAGTCCAAGAGAAGTGAATGAAACCGACAATGGAAATAATCATGGACAATTTCATAATTTTGCAATCAATTACACTAAGAAATTTAATAAAAAAGAACAGGAATTAACCATAGATGCAAATTATAATATCGGAAATTTTAAGAGAAATAATGAACAAAAAATGGATTATATTTATACTAATGATTATGAAAAAAAAGATGAAGGAAGTAGCAGTTTTAATCGTGCCGTAGTATTATTAAATTATGTTCATCCTTTTTCTGAAAAAGCACGTTTAGAAGCAGGCTATAATCTAAATTGGTCTATTGGCAGTTCATCACAGGATTATTATCTAAACGGTAACTCACAAAGAGATGATAGCATGAGTTATACATATAATAATAACGAACAAATACATGCATTTTACGCAACTTTTGGCTATACTTTCAACGAAAAACTTTCTGCTCAAATAGGACTTCGCGAAGAATTCTTTAGCAATTATGGAGAAAAAGCTATGATTAATAGTCCAGCCGATACTTTTGAGCAAGGGTATCCAAAATTATATCCTACTCTGCATCTCTCTTATGCTTTTAGTAAAAGTCAATCTGCACAAATAAGTTACAGTCGCAGAGTTAACAGACCAAGAGGTTTTGAACTTTTACCTCAAGTAGATTTGTCCAATCCGGAACAAATACGTCTGGGAAATCCAAACCTTGAACCTGAATATACAGATGCTTATGAGATAGGTTATAATATAATTTTTCCAAAAACAACTATATTTTCCGCTGCTTATTACAGACAAACAAACAATGGAATAAACTGGTTTAATTTTTTATGGACACGTGAGAATGCAGAAAAATATGGTTTTGAATGGGCATTGGATATTGCCGAAGATGAAGTAGATAAAGGCAAATTAGCAATGACTTCCAAGAACATTACCAAAAGTTATAATTATGGTTTGGAGTTAATTATAGATCAGGAAATAACAAAATGGTGGAAAATCAATATTAGTGGCAATCTTTTTGGCAGTTATGCAGATGGTCGCGATTTGGGAGCTAACGAAGTAACCAAATCTTTTAATTGGGATATGAAAATGACTTCTACAATGACACTGCCCAACGATTGGAATATACAACTTTCTGCACAATATCAGGCAGCCCGTAAAACTATTCAAGGCGAACGTGCGGCTCAATATTTTGCTGACCTTGCTGTACGTAAATCATTATTGCAAAAACGTGCTTCTCTCAGTTTGAGATTCAGCGATATATTTAATACTCGTAAACATTTCAACTATACTCTCACTGATGATTATCTAAACTTTTCTTCCGGCAGACGTTACAGTCAAAGCATATCAGTTACGTTCTCATATCGCTTTGGAGAAACACAACAAAAGCAAACGCAGAAAAAACAACAGCAAAATATACAAGATAACAGCGTAATAGAACAAAACTATTACGAAGAATAATGTTTATATAAACTAAAATTAAATACCTCTGTTTATCAGAAAACCCGCTAATGATAAAAGAGCATCTTTATAAACATTATCCGGACATCTTCTTATAATATCGCAGGCTTTGCCACTGAAAAACTCTACCTGCCTCTGTGATTGCTTTAAACTATTGCTTTCCCGTACACACTTTATCAAATGCAATATACCTTCGTCACGTTTTTCATCGCTGTTTATAAAATTCAAAACATCATTTTTATGTTGTTCATTAGTATTTTGTAAAAAATAAATCATAGGTAATGTTATTTTTTTCTCCCTAATATCATTACCAATAGACTTTTCGCTTGCATTTTCTAAATAAAAATCTAACATATCGTCCTTTATTTGGAACGCCAATCCAAGATTTTTTCCCATTTCTTTAATTTGGTTTAGCATATCAAAATTTTTCAGATTGTTGTTATCAGTATCTTTCTCATTTGCAGTCAAAAAACCTGTTTCGCAAGCTGCTTCCAATAAAGAGGCTGTTTTGTTGTATATAACTTCAAAATAGTTTTTCTCTGTCGTACTACCTTGTTCCGTAAGATTTTTCTGCAAAAGTTCACCTTTTGGTAAAGAAACACCTATGCGAGCATAAATTGGCATAAGGCTAAAATCCTTTTCAGTTTTTATAAATTCCATGCATTTACCATACAGATAATCACCAAAAAGAATAGCATTATTATTTCCCCAAATATTATTTATACTCTGTCTTCCACGCCTCATTCCGCTTTCATCAAGTACATCGTCATGAATAAGAGATGCTGTATGGATAAACTCCAGCACCATTGCCGCCCTGAAAGTACTTTCAGAAGGTTTGCCAAACATATTTGCAACCAAAAACGTCAAAATTGGACGAATTCTCTTGCCTTTTTTTGCAAAACAATAATCAATCATGTCCTTTAAAAGGTATTTTTCAGCATGCAAGCATTTATTTAATCGCTCTTCAAACGTATTCAACTCATTTGTAATACATTCAGTGATATTGGATAATTTAGTCATCTGTTGTTATCTAATTTTATATTTCAGTCAATTTAATAATTTCATTCATTATTTTTTAGCGTGCAAAAATACTATTTTTTAAATATATCTCTCTTAAAAAATGAAATGCATACATTTTATCTCTAATTAGCTTGAAAGTCTATCAAACAAGAGACATCGTCATAAATAATTAGATTCAAGACAATTTAATAACGTTATTAAATATGGTTTATGAAAATGAATATTATTATTCACATAGCACATGTTAAATTCTATGTAAAGTTGTGCTGCTGTTGTTCCATATTGATAATTATAACCAACAGTAATCCATTTGTAATTCGTAAGTACATAAGCATTACCGCCTTCCAATTTTACCAATTTGTTTATTTCTTTTTCCAATTCTTTTATGAATTTTGATCCACAGAAAGCAAATTTTTTATTCATATTTACAAACTTTCTGCAAAAGTAGATATATTCTATCAAGCAAACACTTTTCAGCCTCACTTTTGTCCATTAAGCTCAAAATTAACTATTCCAATTATTTAAATACTAAAAAACCAACATTTTTGTCCATTATGCCAAAATATCATAAAATATGAATAATATCTATAACTATTTGTTTTGCAGAACTTTTATAAGCAGAAAATATCTTGATTTTAGTAATGAAAATTCAAAATATCCAAATGAAAAAATCAAAATATTTAAGAGAAAAATCAAATTTTTTATACATAGTATATTGTTTGCATATTTGTTCGTAGAAGTTTTGGGGTTAAGAAGAAATATGTTATGAAGGTTTTGTTGCTGAAAAAGATAAAGGTCTGGTTTTGCAAATAAAAAGAAACAGAATTTAATTCATGCCTCAATGCACAAAATAAAAAAAATCAAATAATATTTATTTTTTGAAGTTCAAAATTGTTGTTGCTAAATCTTGAATATCAATACATATAGCAGGATAAATAATATCGGCTTGTTTATAAAAATATGATCGTTGTTGCTGTAACAGATTAACATAAGTAGTAATGTTTTCTTTTTTTACTTTTGCTAAAAGTGGTCGTTTAACACGGCAAATAAAAAAACGGTTTACTATTATAATTGAGAAACAATTAAGATATACACTGATGCTATCTGTTTTAATTTTTGCCATATTATTAAACCAACATGGAGTTCCACCTCCAAGAGATATGACCGTATTTCTATTATCGTTAATCTTTAATATATTGAGTAATGTTTGTTGTTCTATTATTCGGAAAGCGTATTCACCATATTTTGCAAATATATCTTCAATAGTAAATGGTGCAAAATTGTATTCTATTTGTTCGTCAATATCTATAAAATCATAGTTTATAGTTTCAGAAAGAGCTTTTCCAATAACTGTTTTGCCACTGTAAGAGAACCCAAGTAGAAAGATTTTCATAAATTTCTGGCATATGGTGTTAAATCTAATGAAGCAAACATTTTTGCATTGTATTTAAATAGAGCTACTGCTGCTATCATTGCTGCATTATCAGTGGTATATTTAAGTGGGGGTATAAGAACTTTACAATTATATTTTTCTCCTAATTTTTGTATTTCTTCTTGCAGAAGTGAATTAGCTGAAACACCTCCGGCAATAGCAATAGTTTTAATTCCTGTATTTTTTACAGCTTTTTCCATTTTTTTTATCAAAGATGATACGACTGCATATTGAACACTTGCAGCAATGTCGTTGAGATTATTGTGGATAAAATCCGGTTCATCTTTTAATTTATCTCGAAGAGTGTAAAGAATACTTGTTTTCAAACCACTGAAACTAAAATTATAGTATGGCAAATTAGAAATTGAAAATTTTAAAAAATGTTTATTTCCACTTTTTGCAAGTTTGTCAATATGAGGACCTCCGGGATAAGGCAAAGAAAGTATTTTTGCTGCTTTATCTATTGTCTCTCCTGCGGCATCGTCAATAGTTTGTCCTAATATTTCAAAATCAAAAGGACTTTTTACGCAAAGTATTTGAGTATTTCCACCTGATACTAATAGACAAAGAAAAGGGAAATTCGGTTGAATATTTTGAGGAGTTTCTTTAATAAAATGAGCTAATACATGTGCTTCCAAATGATTAACATCAATTAAAGGTAAAGAAAGCGATTGAGCAAAACTTTTAGCAAAACTAACTCCTACAAGTAATGAACCAAGTAAACCTGGACCTCGTGTAAAAGCTACGGCTGATAATTTGTTTTTTGGTATTTGTGCTGTACGAAAAGCTTTTTCTACAACAGGAATAATGTTAGATTGATGAGCCCTTGATGCAAGTTCAGGTACTACTCCTCCATATTCTTGATGAACTTTTTGTGATGCAATAACATTTGCCTTGATACAGAAATCATTGTCAATTATTGCTGCAGATGTATCATCACAAGATGATTCTATTGCTAATATATAATTCATAAATTTATTTTCTGTCTATTGCAAAATAATGGAAAACTATTTATACAATTTTTCTGTTCTCATATTCATATATCCAAAAACAGATATTGCCGAACAAATAAATGACATAGCTATTCCAAAAAACCATACTACTGCTTCAATTTGGATATAAATTATATAGTTTTCAGGTTTAATGAAGCCTTCAAACGTTTGATATATCCACCATAATAAACCTGTTAATAGCAGGCATGCAATGAACCCTCCAAGTAAACCAAAAATAAGTCCTCTTAAAAGGAAAGGTTTACGTATAGAAGAACCCTTTGCACCGACAAGTTCCATTGTTCTTATGATAAAACGTTTTGAATAAATTGTAAGACGAATAGTATGATTTATTAAAGTTATGGAAATAAATAATAAACAAAGAAAAAATACAGCTGTGATAACACTAACATTATATATTGTAGAATTGATATTACTTATTAAATCATGGCGATAATCAACCATTTCTACTATGTCTTTTGCTTCTACATAGTTAATAAAGCGTTTTATATGACTTATATCTAATGCTTCGGCTTTTAAGTTTACTATTATAGAAGCTTGATATGGATTTACACTGTCAAGTACTGTAAGGTGTTCTTCTCCCATTAACTTGTTCATTTCGGTACGAGCATCTTCAGACGAAATGTATTGTGTGGATTTGACAATGTTTTCACGTTTAATTTCTTTTTCTAACTCTTTGCCGTCTAAATCGCTTGAACCTGCGTTAAGATAAACCGTAAATGAAACTTGTTCTTTTAATTCTACAGATACTTTGTATGCATGGAAAATAAATAACATTATGAAGCCAAGCATAAATAATACAAGTGCAATACTTAATATTGTTGAAAAATTAGCACTCCATAAGCTTACCGGACTGTGATTTTTGAATTTCTTATTCATAAATTTAATGTTCATATTTGTAACAAAAATAGTATTTTCTTTTTTATAACTTTTTTATTTTCTCTAAATATTTTGTTGTAAAAGCTACAACAGCAGGAGAATCAGTTTTCCTTATTTTGTTTATAATAACTAAAACTTCTTCTTTTATCCATTTTCTCTTTTTGTTCATAAAAAAAGTAAGTAGTTGTAATTGCCACACTGCTATGCTTAATTTTAAGTCATTATCTTCAATTTGCTTGAAACATCCTTCTATTATTTTGTCATCATAACGTCCATCTGTAACTTTGAACATTTTAGACGTGGCTTTTTTGTTTTGTCTGAGTTTATAAATACTTGTAAGCAGTTTTCCAAAGGTACGTGCTGTGGCATAATACTCTATTTCGTTATATTTATCAAACAAATCATCTAAAATAGGATCTAACAAAGCATAATCTTTTAGAAACAATGCCTCTAAAATTAAAGCAGAATGCAATGAACTTTGATTGTCGGGGGAAAATGATATTTCAAGAATAGTTTTAACAGGAAACTTTTCTTTTACCAACTGTTCAACTATTTCTTTTATTTCTTTTTTTGTTAATGGTAAATATACCATTGATATTAAATCTGTTCTTGTTATCATACGTGTTTACAAAGCAAGTTTAGCTCCAATCATACCCATAAATCTTTGAGAAGGATAGTAAATATATTGATATTGTCGTTGGAAAGCAAGATTATTCAAATTTATAAAGAAAGACAGTTGTTTATTCATATCATATTGTGCAGCACAATCAATAGAAATTCTTGGTTTAAGAGTTTTAATTTCATTATTTTCGTTAAGTGCTTTATTTGAAGTATAAAAAGAAGGTGTAAATTGAAGTCGTAATTTTTTAGCAATTATATATTCCATTTGTAAATGTGTTGAGAAAACAGGTTGATACCATGCATGTTTTAAAGTTTTCATTTCAAAACTTTGCAGTTGTGCATCGAAGTTTAAATTTAAATTACTTAAAATAGAATAAGATAGTTGATATTTTGTATAGTAACGTTTGCCATTATCATATGTTAAAATGAACATATTATGTAATCCTGCAAGCGGATCTAATGTAAAAAATCCTTTATTTTCAAAAAAATCTATTCCTAAATTGAGCTGCATTGATACAGAAGCTTGAGGATTTGAGTTTATTTGAATAAAGGTAGTTATCAATTTTTCTCCTTTAAGCAGTACAAATGGACTTATATATGGATTTTCTATTTTTGCAGGATTAAGACTTCTTCGCAATAATGCTCCTATAACTCCTGCTTTTACGTGCAAAAGATTATCAATTACGGGATAAAAAGCATAAACTTGTGGCAGTAAAAACACTTTTGTTTCATTTTCAAATGTTGGTATAACAAAAAAACCTGTATGTATTTTTAATTTTTTAACTTGTGGCAGTGAAAAATCAAAATATGGGTTTATAGTCAGTTTTCCATTGTCAATATTTTTTGAAGAAGGCAAAGGTACTGGCATGGAAAAAGATGTATAGTAAGGCAACATATCATATTCGTTGCCATAAATTTTCAATTTATAGTCAATATTTAAACCAAGAGTTTGTATGTCTCCAGTCCAAAAATTAAAGTTTTTATTAGCTGATGCTCCTATTACAAAACCTAATTCACTTATACCAAATCTACTTGTTGTGTATTGAAAGTCAAGTTTTGCCGAATGATTTAATTTGTTATTTTCTCTGTAAAGGCTTCCATAATTTATACGAAAACCAACATTTTGCCAATCTAATCTGTAATCGGATATGGCAAAATCAGTATTATAATTATCAGGATTGAAACCATACCAATAATTTCTGTCATAAGAGTAGAAAAAAGAACCATCAATAAAACAATTATTCCAAATTCTTTTAGCATATAAATCAATGTCATTATCGGCAAAAGCACTGTGAGCAACATCTTTCATTTTAGCCCAAAGAGATGAATAATGGCGTGCATGAGCAGAATATATAAATGTTCTGGAACGTGTTTGAGAGTATGTTACATCTAAATAAGGTGTAAAATACGTTCCAATACCTGCTGCTATGTGAGTATTATAAAGCATTTCAAGTGGTTCTCCTTTAACGTTAGCAGGTTTAATTGTCTCAACAGGTACGTAAGTATGAAAAGGTTTGTTGAGAGGCTGTATATTCAATTTTTCCTTTTTGATGTCTGTTTCTAAAACAGTACCATTTTCGTCAATTTTTTTTGCTTCGCTTACGATAGGGTTAAAAGTTGATGTTACAATAACGGTCTCGTTGTATTTTTTATCATCATTTTGAGCCTGTATGTCATTATTGAGAACAAACAAGGCGGTCAAAAGCAATAGAATAAATGTATATTGTTTCATATTAATCTTTGTGCTTTAATTTGTTTTTCTTTGCAAAAGTAATGATTTTCTTTTGAATGTTCATGGTTATTATGTTTACATCTCATAAAATACTACTTTTATTTGAAAAAATTTGATTTTGCTGAACAAAAGTAGTATTTTTATTTTTGGAATGCTTAAAATTTAGGTATCATTTTTTTAACAATTTATTGTAGTGTCCCAAATAACAAACAAAATCTCAACTGCTAAAAAAGAATTATCTTTTTTGTTGCAAAATTTCAACTCTCTAAAAAACGGTTTAAATGAACTATTTAAAGCTTTAATGGATATTACTCTTAGTCCATTATAGCTATCTATAAAAAAATGAGTAGATATTTACTAATAACTACTCATTTCCTCTATTTTTTCTTTAATACTTTATTATCCTCCAAACGAAAAGTACATTTTTTCACACCACATCATCAGTTAGACTGTCGTTTTTACATAAGTTATTGTAATTTATGGTAATGTAATTTTTGTTATTGATATTAAAAAGGTTTTTTTAGACCTTAAAATTTTTGTCATGAACCCGAAAATCTTGATTGCAAGTATTTAAACCATTGTCCCCTTTTCCGCAATCCCCGTCACTGTAATCGCAATCCCCGTTTCTGCCTTCTCCATCGCCGTCATTGCGAGCGGAAGCGAAGTAATCCAAACTGTAACCATCGTTCCAACCACATCAACCATTATTTCAATCAACACAATCATTTTCAACGAATTTTAAACAATGATTACCGCATTTGCAACGTTGGTTTTAAACTTTCCAACCAAGGTTTTAAACTTTGCAACCAAGGTTTTAAACTTTGCAACCGAGGTTGCAACTCCTGCACTAAGGTTGGAACTTTTGCAACCGAGGTTGGAACTTTTGCAACCGAGGTTGGAACTCTTGCAACCAAGGTTTTAAACTTTGCAACCAAGGTTGGAACTTTTGCAACCAAGGTTTTAAACTTTGCAACCAAGGTTGGAACTTTTGCAACCGAGGTTGGAACACTTGCAACCAAGGTTTTAAACTTTGCAACCGAGGTTTTAAACTTTGCAACCAAGGTTGGAACTTTTGCAACCAAGGTTGGAACTCTTGCAACCAAGGTTGGAACTCTTGCAACCGAGGTTTTAAACTTTGCAACCAAGGTTGGAAGTGCAGAAAAAATTGTTTTGAGGACGGGAAAAAAGATTATCAAAAAAGCGACCGCTGATTTGGCAGTCGCTTTATTTTTTGTCGCTACAAAAACTTTTTTGACTCAAAAGCCAACAGAATTTAAAATTCCGTTTTCAAGGCTTTTTCTGTCGGCAAACAGACTTTTATTTGTAGTTTCGTTGCTGAACCTTAATAAATTCGTAGTTCAAGTCCTCCCTGTGCATTTCGGGTTCAGCGTCTTCACCCTTATATTCCCAAGCAGCAACGAACATAAAGTTGTTATCATCACGCTTGGCTTCGCCTTCCTCCGTTTGATGCTCTTCACGGAAATGACCGCCGCAGGATTCCTCCCTCTGCAAAGCGTCTTTTGCCATAAGCAATGCCAATTCCACATGGTCGGAAAAGCGTAAAGCCTTTTCTAATTCAGGATTTAAGGATGTTCTGTCGCCTGTTATGCGTACATCTTGCCAAAATTCGTTTTTCAAGTTCGTAAGCATAGGTATAGCCTGCTGTAATCCCTCTTTGTTTCTGCCCATTCCAACTTTTTCCCACATTATTTTGCCGAGTGCTTTTTGAAATGTATCAACGCTTTTAGTTCCTTTTACGGCAAACAAACGCTCTAT
>JAISUE010000033.1 GCA_031272245.1 Bacteroidales bacterium | reverse complement strand
AAAAGATTTTTTAGAAGGTTAAATTTGGTTGTGATAAATAAGAAAATGGTATTTTGCAGAATAAAATTTGTTGCTTGCCGACAAACGCCATAAAACACACTCGTAAAAAGCGTTACAACACCATTTAAAGCGTTATCTCGGCTTGGAAGAGTTTTACCCCCCCCCCCCAAAAAAAATATCGCAAGGAGGCTTGATATTATTAAGTTTGAGCAACGTTGTGTTCATCTTATTTTTATTCTTTTTAGATACTTTTTCAGGTTGCAAATATACAAAAAGTTTTATTTTAATCATTCAACTCATAATTAGTACTTCTGCCGCCTTGTTTTTGCCGTAAAATGCTTTTTGCAACCAAATCTTTATATCTCTCAATGCCGTATCAGCAAGGAGAGATTTGGTATCTTTCTGGCTTTGTACAAATCCGAAATACCCGGATATTTACAAGTATTTATTAAAGGTCATTAAAGAAAATCCAATTAAATTGTCAAAAAAGTGTGGTTAATTCAAAAAAAAGTTGTACTTTTGCAACCGAAAAAATAAGGTAAAAAGACACCTTAAATTGTCTTGAACCAAAAATATTATTTTTGCTTTCTAAAATAAAAATAATTATTATGGATATATCAGTAATTGTTCCCGTATATAATGAGGAAGGAAATGTTAACCTTCTATATTCACGGCTTTCAAATGTCTTAAATAAGATTTGCAATGAATGGGAAGTAATATTTGTAAATGATTATAGTAAGGATAATACCCTTTCATTAGTCAAAAAACTTTCTTATGAAGACAAACACATAAACTACTTAAGTTTTAGTAGAAACTTTGGACATCAAATAGCTGTATCTGCCGGATTGGATTATTGTAAAGGTAAAGCTGTTGTTATAATAGATGCCGATTTACAAGACCCACCTGAATTGATTGAAGAAATGTATAACCGCTACAAAGAAGGATATAAAGTTGTATATGCAAAACGCAAAGCAGCTAAAGGAATAAGTTTTTTTAAACGAATTACGTCAAAGATTTTTTACCGTCTGTTAAATAAAATGACTAACATTAAAATTCCTTTAGACACAGGTGATTTTCGTCTGATTGACAGAGTTATTGTTGAACATTTAAAAAATATGCCGGAAAGAAATAAATTTCTTCGTGGGCAAATAGCTTGGCTCGGATACAGACAAACGTCTGTCGAATTTGTAAGAGAAGCTCGTTTTTCCGGAGAAACAGGTTATCCTTTCTCTAAAATGTTGCGTTTTGCATTGGATGGCATCACAAGTTTTTCAGATAAACCATTAGTGGCTGTTAGTAAAACCGGTTTTGCTATTTCAGGTTTATCATTTTTGTTCATACTTTATGCTCTCGTTGCTCATTTTATATTCAAAAGTACCATAAGTGGCTGGACATCTTTAATGATTTGTATCGCTTTTATTGGAGGAATTCAACTTATAACTATTGGAATTATAGGTGAATATATTGGAAGAATGAACAAAGATATTCGTAAAAGACCTCTCTATATAGTAGAAGAAACCTCCGACAAATATGATGAAAATGACATAAATTCATCTAATGTATAGATGATATTCATAAATATTATTCATATAAATTAAAATATCAGTAAAGTTTCTCTAATTCATTGCCTAATACATCTTTATATTGGCAAAATTTTCAAACAAAATTCATATAGTTTAGCCATTGTTAATTATAAAGTTAGCATTTTTTTCTAAAATAACTTTACTTTTTAATAGCTAAACTTTAATTTTTTTAGAAATATCACTGTTTTTATGCGTAAAATTTATATTTTTGCATACTCTAACATAAGCTAATATTCAAAATTAAAAAATGAAACATATATTCGTTACATATATTATATTTGTTTTTATTTATAGCATTAATCATTGCACAGCACAAAATGACAGTGTCAGCAAGCTTTTCACCGAATATGAAACAGCAGTAAAACATAATGCAAAATCTAAAACGGATAAAATAAATACTGAAATCATTGCTCAAAAAACTCTTGAAGTTGTTTATCAAACTAAAAACATAGATCTGCTCACAAAATACTATAATACTTTTGCCGCAGAAGAAAAATATGCTGCCGAAGCAAAGCGCATACGAGATAAGATGGCTTTTGAAAATGCACAGGGAGAAAACACTTTGTCGGCATATCAAAATTTTCTTTTACTTTATCCGGATGCAAGTCAAACAATACTTGTTAAATCGTTGATAGAACAGAAACTTTTGCAATATTATTGTGAACTAAAAAATGTTGACAGTCTTATGTTTTTTGCATATAATGTTTCCGATAAAAATCTTAGCACCAAAGCTTTTAATGAAGCTGAAAAAATAACTTTTGAACGTGCCTTGATTGATAATACAGCTGAAAATTACAGTAATTATCTTGCTAAATACCCTACAGGAACTTATGCTGCAATAGCCAAAGATAAATATAATAGAGCTGTTATAAATGAAAATCTTAAAGATTACAAAGTTTCAAGTCTTATTTCATTCCTTATTAACTATCCAACTCATCCTGCATATAAAGATCTTTTGGATACACTTGGTAAAATTGCTTTGGAATATTTTTCTTTTCGGGGCAAAATGTTTTATGATAACAATATTATGAAAGATGACAGTTCAATTATAGAATGGTCTTTTACTGCAAAAAATGGAAAAACTATACCAATACCTCAAAAGCAAACTTCATTATATAAAATAGAAATTCTAACGAATTATATTAATAACCCACCTGTTAATATTAATGTATCGGAATTAAAAACAGCATTCGTTGATACAGATTTTCATTTTTTTAATAATCAACATTCGGTTCTTTTTATTTCCAACAGAGAAGACGGTTATGGGACAGACAATATTAAATTAACAAAACAAGATACCCTTAATACTCCATTTGATATTTACACTTCGTCTTTTGTGAATGAACATTGGGCAACCCCTACCCTGCTTCCAAGACCTGTAAACAACGAATTTACTCAGCAAAAACCTTTTTTAAGTAATGACAAAAAAATACTTTTCTTTTCTGCTAATTATCCTGAAACTTACGGAGGAGTAGATATTTATTTATCATATCGTTCAGACACTAACAATTGGTTGAATTGGAGCGAACCTTTCCATTTGAATTATGAATTTAATTCTAAAAGCAATGATTATGTAATGGAATTTAATTCTAATTTCATTATTATCAATAGTAGTAATGGACAATACCGAAAATTAAGCACTAAAAACAATAATAAAATGTTTAATTTTTGCAGTGGATATGCAAAAAATATAGACAATAAACCTTCTTCCGCCCAAATATTGCTTGTAGATAACGTTACAACAAAAGAAATATCTGAAACAAAAAGTAACAATACAGGTTTCTTTGCATTTATTAAACCTGAAAATAAATATTCCGTTATTGGATTAGCAAAAGGATGCATACCAACGATGTTAGTAAATACAGAATCATTATCAGATACAGGCAACATAATGTTACAACTGAACGAAATAAACTCTTTAATCGCAAGAAATAAAATGCAACAATTGGACATTTTCTTTGATACCAACGACTTAAAAAAACTGAATAAAGTATCCAAATTATACCTTAATTATTTAGCAAAAGAACTTATACCTCTTCAAAAGATTATAACTATTTCCGTGTATTGTCAAAAAGATATAAAAGACTTGTCTGCAACAAATTTAGCACAAATGCAAGCTAATATTATAAAATCTACTTTAATAGAAGCCGGTTTGTCATCAGAAAAAATAGTTGCTGTTGGCTTTGAAGATAAAAAAAATTCAAACATATCTTATGATAATAAAGAAAACAGTCATGTAGAAATAGGATTCATCGACAGTAATTTGTAAATAATTGTTTTTTTTATCCGTCTGTTGTTCCGACTTTATATTTATTAGTTTAATATATTTCCAGATTAATTATTAAAAATGTTTTTTTAACACCATCAAATTTTGATGTTGTGAAAAATATACAAACTAAAATTCTAAATATCATTATTATCACACGAAAAATCTTGATTTTAGCATTTTAAATGCTTTATTACAAACCTTGAAATCTTGATTATATTGAATGAAAATCATAAAAAAATGTCCTATAAACAATTTTTTATCCCTGTAAAATTGTTTTTGAGAGTCATACATTGTAAAAACTAAAATCTATATTAGAGAAAATAATAATTTTCTTACCTTTGCATCTTCTTAATTAACAATTTACAGAATATAATTATGTTTGAATTAGAGAATATACTCAACGATGAATTAGATATTACCCCACTTTTGACGGGAAAAAACAACAATATAAATTTGGAAACAATGCCTGAAACTATACCTATTTTACCTTTAAGAGGCAATGTTTTTTTTCCGTCTATAATTGTGCCAATAACAGCAGGACGAGACAAATCTATACGTTTAATAGAAGATGCTTATCACAAAAATCTACTTATAGGAATTGTAGCTCAAAAGTCAAATGTAGATGATCCTCATGCAAAAGATTTATATTTAACAGGAAGCATTGCAAAGGTTTTGCGAGTAGTTTCTATGCAGGACGGAGTTCGTATGGTTTTACTTCAAAGCATAGAACGTTTCTCTATAAAAAATATAGTTACAGAAGACCCTTATTGGATTGGAGAATATGAATTAAACGAAGAAAAAGCAAAGATTTTACCTAAAAATTCTCACGCTTTGATAGAATCTGTAAGAGATAGTTTTTTGAAATTAACAAATTCTTCAGGCATTCCAAATGGTGTATCTTTATTGACTGTTCGTAATATTGACAATCCTTATGTATTAGTTAATTATATTTCATCTCATTGTGATATGAAAGTGAGTGAAAAACAAAAACTGCTTGAGTTGAATGATTTCACAAAGCGTTCAAAAAAACTTTTAGGATATTTATTAAAAGAATTAAAATTACAAGAAGTAAAACAACAGATTCAAAATAAAGTTTATTCAGATTTAGACAAGCAACAAAGAGATTATCTACTCACTCAACAATTAAAAACTATTCAAGAAGAATTAGGAGGTTCTCCAACAGAAAAGGCAGTAGAAGAATTAAAAACCAAAGCTAAAAATAAAAAATGGTCAAAAGAAATAGAAGATATTTTCAAAAAAGAACTTTCCAAGTTAGAAAGTATGCACAATGCAATGCCTGATTATTCTGTTCAATTAAATTATCTTTCATTTATGGTAGAATTACCATGGAATGAATATACTCCTGATAATTTTGACTTAAATAAGGCAATGGATGTTTTGAATGCGGATCATTATGGATTAGAAAAGGTTAAAGAAAGGATTATTGAATATTTGGCTGTATTAAAACTCAAAGGTAATATGAAAAGTCCTATTATTTGCCTTGTAGGTCCTCCGGGAGTTGGTAAAACTTCTTTAGGAAAATCTATAGCTGTTGCAATAGGAAGAAAATATGTCCGTGTTGCTTTGGGAGGACTTAATGATGAATCTGAAATTCGTGGGCATCGTCGTACTTATATAGGAGCAATGGCTGGACGTATCCTTACTTCAATCAATAAAGCCAAATCGTCAAATCCTGTTTTTGTACTTGACGAAATAGACAAAATAACAGGAATGACAGTAAATGGCGACCCTTCTTCAGCTATGTTAGAGGTATTAGACCCTGAACAAAATACTGCTTTTCATGACAATTATCTTGATATAGATTATGATTTATCAAAGGTAATGTTTATTGCAACGGCTAACACGCTCTCATCTATTCATCCTGCATTACTTGACAGAATGGAAGTGATAGATATTTCTGGATATATTGAAGAAGAAAAATTGCAAATTGCTAAACGTCATCTTATACCTAAACAATTAACAGAACACGGTATAAAGAAAAAAGATATAAGTATTAGTGACAACATTTTAAAAACAGTGATAAATGAATATACTCGCGAATCCGGGGTTAGAGAACTTGAAAGAATGATTGCGAAACTTATTCGTTGGCGTGCAGTTCAAATAGCAAAAGAAGAAACCTTCACAAAATCAATTGCTGTTAACCAACTTCAAAAAATACTTGGTTTGCCACGAGCATACCATGAATTACAACTCGAGGCTGATACTGTTGGAGTGGTTACAGGTTTAGCTTGGACATCTGTAGGAGGTGAAATACTTTTTGTAGAAGCCTCGCTTTCAAAAGGCAAAGGATCAATAACTTTGACAGGTAATCTTGGAGATGTTATGAAAGAATCTGCTACATTAGCTTATCAATATTTGAAGGCTAACAGTGAAGCTCTTAACATAAAGCAGAATTTTGAAGATTATAATCTTCATATCCATGTGCCGGAAGGTGCAACGCCAAAAGATGGACCTAGTGCAGGAGTAACCATATTTACTGCAATGGTAAGTATATTTACCAATCGCAAAGTGAAACGCCATATAGCGATGACCGGTGAAATAACATTAAGAGGCAAAGTTCTACCTGTTGGAGGTATAAAAGAAAAAATTCTTGCGGCAAAACGCTCAAAAATTACAGAAATAATCCTTTCTGAACAAAACAAAAAAGATATAGAAGACATCAATAGCATATATCTTGAAGGATTAACATTCCATTATATTCAAAATATGAGCGAAGTTATTCCTTTAGCATTGCTTTAATTTAGAATTGTAATATAAGACATGATAAATTACGAAACCTTTACTTTGGATAATGGCTTAAAGGTGATAGTTAATCACGACAAATCTACTCCGCTTGTCGCCGTAAACATATTATATAATGCAGGAGCAAAAAATGAAAATGAAAACAAAACAGGATTGGCTCACTTGTTTGAACATTTAATGTTTGGTGGCAGTAAAAACTATCCTCAATATGATGCCGCAGTTGAAAATATGTGCGGAGAGAGTAACGCATTCACCAATAACGATTACACAAATTATTATCTTCTTGTTCCGTCTAATTGTTTAGAATACGCTTTAAAAATAGAAGCAGACAGAATGAAAAATTTAACTCTGACAAAGAAGAAACTAAATGTTCAAAAAAATGTTGTAATAGAAGAATTTAAGCAACGATACCTCAATCAACCTTATGGAGATTTGTGGCAAAAAATTAGATATTTAACTTATGAAAATCATCCCTATAAGTGGCAAACTATAGGTAAAGATATTTCTCATATTGAACAAATAACTCTTGAAGACGTAAGAGCATTTTACAATAAATTTTATTCAACTTCAAATGCAATTCTCTCAATCAGTGGTAACTTAAATGACAAATTGGAAATTTACACACTACTTAACAAAATTTTTTTAATTCCTAACAATTCTGTTGTTCAAAGAGAAAAATTTCATGTAGAAAAATGGAAAAAAAACAAAACGGAAACAATTATTGCAGACGTCCCTGTAAGCCTTATTGTAATTGCTTTTCAAATGTGCAACCGAATAGACAGTGAATACTACACCTACGATTTATTATCTGACATCTTTTCCAATGGGAAATCTTCACGACTTTATAATTCATTAGTTGTAGAAAAACAATTATTTACAGAAATAAATGCATGTATAACCGGTGACGAAGACGAGGGTTTATTTATTATCATGGGCAAATACCAAAACAATGTGTCAATAGAGAAAGGAGAAAACGCTATTTGGCATGAATTAAATCTGTTTATAGAAAGTAATATAAGCGACAACGAATTGCAAAAAGTTAAAAACAAAAACGAATCTAATCTAACCTTTTCTAATCTAAAAGCATTGGACAAGGCTATGAACCTTGCCTATTTCACTCACATTGGAGATACTGAAAGGATAAACAAAGAAATGGATTTATACAACGCAGTAACTGCACAAAAAATAAAAGATATTGCAAAAAAAATGTTTTCTAAAAATAATGTATGTACCCTTTATTATATAGCAAAAAACAAATAAACAAGCGTTATATTTGTTATCTGTCAAAAATATTACGTTGAAAAGGTCTAAACAATTCCAATTGATTCTCGGCTTCTTCGTCTAATTTCGGTAAATTTTCATCAAGATATGTTCGGATAATCTTTTTTACAGCGGTTTTTTCTCCTAATTTATTAACAAAACAATACCTCTGCAGTTGCTTTCTGTCTGCAGTTGAAAGCTTAATATTTATTATTGATAAGCTATTTTTATTTTTGTTTGGTTTATTTTCCATACCTTTGCAATGCTAAATAATTCACAAAAATTTAAATTAGTAAAAATCGCAACATATAAATTATTACATTCAGTTAAAAATTCTTTACTTTGTGATATTAACAAGTTGCAAAAATAGTAAAAATTAAAGATTATGGACTATAATAGAATTAAAAAAAATACAGAATCTTTTTTTCTCATGGCAGGACCTTGCGTTATTGAAAACGAAACTATGCCTTATGAGATAGCTGAAACACTAAAAAACATAACCGATAAACTTGGTATAGAATTTATTTTCAAAGCTTCATTCCGCAAAGCAAATAGATCTCGATTAGATTCTTTCACAGGCATAGGCGACAAAAAAGGCTTAATGATTTTAAAAGATATATCAACATTATTTAAAATCCCTGTTATTACCGATATTCATAACGAAAACGAAGCAGAAATAGCAGCTAATTACGTTGATATTTTGCAAATTCCTGCATTTCTTTGCCGTCAAACCAATTTGCTTGTTGCGGCAGCAAAAACGGGAAAAATTATAAATATAAAAAAAGGACAGTTCCTTTCCGCAGAAGTAATGCGTTATGCTGTAGAAAAGGTAAGAGAAAGCGGAAACCAAAATATTATTCTTACGGATAGAGGTACAATGTTTGGATATCAAGATTTAATAGTTGATTTCCGTTCCATACCAATAATGCAAAAAAACAACGTACCGGTAGTTATGGATATTACTCATTCCCTGCAACAACCTAATCAAATTGAGGGAATTAGCGGCGGAAATCCCCAAATGATAGAGACAATCGGAAAAGCGGCTATTGCTGTCGGTGCAGACGGCATTTTTCTTGAAACACATCCAAATCCTGCTATTGCAAAATCCGATGGAGCAAATATGTTAATGCTGTCAAAAGTTGAAGACTTGCTTTCTAAACTTTTACGCATAAAAAAAGCATTATTATAATATCTTTATATCAAAATATAAATCATTGATTTATTCAAATTTATCTTTAATTTTTATTTATTTTTCCTGACTTTTTCACAATGTCTCTTTAATTTTATAGCACATTCTCTACTATTTCAAATACTATAAATTGTTTTGATATGAGTGAAAGATAAGATTTTTTTATACCTTTGCCTGAAAACCATTAAAAAACTACAGCAATGAATATAGATTTATTATTACTGATAGGTTCAATACTTCTATTTGTAAGCCTTTTGGCAGAAAAAACTTCTCGTCGTTTTGGCATCCCTACCCTTTTACTCTTTCTTTTAGTTGGCATGATTGCCGGCAGTGATGGAGCAGGAATAGAATTTGACAACCCTGTAGCTGCACAAATTATTGGAACTATTGCGTTGAATATCATTCTTTTTACAGGAGGTATGGATACAAAACAGGAAGAAATAAAACCTATTCTTGTACAGGGACTTATCCTTTCAACACTTGGAGTTTTATTAACAGCACTTCTAACAGGATTTTTTATTTATTTCATCACAAATAATTTCGCTTTCAGTATAACTTTTTCAGTTATAGAGTCTTTGTTGTTAGCTTCGGTTATGTCTTCAACAGATTCTGCTTCAGTTTTTAATATTCTGCGATCAAAAAATCTATCTCTCAAAGAAAATCTTAAACCAATGCTTGAGTTTGAAAGTGGAAGTAACGACCCAATGGCATATCTACTGACAATAGCTTTTTTATCATTGATTCAAAATCCACAAAGTTCTATTTGGAATATGATTTGGCTATTTGTTATGCAATTTATCATTGGAGCTGCCGCAGGTTATCTTTTAGGACGTTTTTTTATTTGGCGACTGAATAAAATAAACCTTGATAACGATGCACTTGCCTCTATTTTGCTGATAAGTTATATGTTTTTTATTTTTTCTCTAACAAACATTTTGAAAGGTAACGGTTATCTTGCAGTTTATATAGGCGGTTTAGTTATAGGTAATCATAAATTCATTCATAAACGCAGCATAACAAAGTTTTTTGACGGATTAACATGGCTATTTCAAATTATAATCTTTTTAATTCTCGGTTTGCTTGTTAATCCTTCCGAACTCTTACCTGTAGCTGGTATTGGATTGATAGTGGGCGTCTTTATGATAGTTATAGGTCGTCCAATTTCTATTTATCTTTCCCTTTTACCATTCAAACGAATGACTAAACGTGCTAAAGTTTATATTTCATGGGTTGGACTTCGCGGAGCAGTTCCTATAATTTTCGCTACTTATCCGTGGGTTGCTGAAATTCCACATGCAAAAACTATGTTCAATATTGTATTTTTTGTTACCATAGTTTCTCTTCTCATTCAAGGAACAACTGTTCCCATTATGGCTAAATGGCTTCATCTTTCAAAAAAGAAAAATAATGCTAAACGCCTCAAAGAGTTTGACGTAGAATTTTCATCCGACATAAAATCTGCAATGAGTGAAGTAACTATGACTGAAGATATTTTCAAACACGGACATAGAATTATGGATATTCCTTTGCCTGATAATACTTTAGTTGTAATGGTTAAGCGCAAAGGGCAATATTTTATTCCAAAAGGTAATACAAAACTCGAAGTAGATGATGTATTGCTTTTGATTAGTGATAATGACGAAGCTTTGCAGGAAACATACAAACAACTTGGAGAAAAAAAAATATAGTTTCTACTAAATCCAATATATTTGAAAAATCAAACAGCATTTTTTTTCTTATATCCTCAAAATCACTCTATTTCATAATTTATTTTGTCCATTATATCTATAATAACAAAAAGTCTCAATAGTGTAGTTTGCTATTGAGACCATTTTCTTGATTTGTCTAATTATGTGTTGATTTATTTGTTTTGTTATTCAGGTTTAACTAAATAAAATTCGTAAGAATTATAGTCTGGTTTCATCATAGAACCTGACGCAGCATCTATTAAAAATCCTAATAAATTCCAACTTAATAAATTCAATAAAGTTGTAGCATTAAAAGTCTTGTTAATCATCACGTGAGAAGATTCATAACCTTCAACTTCTAATTTTGCTTGAGAAGGACTAAAACCTCTTCTAACTTGAGCAACATAAGGTAATGTTACATTTCTGTAAGCATAACCGTCAACTGTCAAAGTTACAGGTTTATCCACTTTGATGTTAGCATCGAAAGTAACGGATTTTTTACTTCCACTAAACATTGTTGCACAAGAACTACACACAACAACGATAATCAAGAGTGCAAAAACTAAATTTGCCTTTTTCATATAAATAAAATTTTTAATAACGCCTCCACTTCGTACAACACACGGCTATCGGCATCTCCGTTTTTTTCTCTGAAAAGGACAAATAAAAAAGCGTGAAACTTAAAGTATCCGCTTCCCAAGGCATTGGCGTAGCCTACAACAAATGAAGATAATTCAGCCTCACGCTTGACGTGAGCATCCTTACTTTATTATTCATTTGTTTCTTAAAATCGCCAAATTTCAGGGAAACGAGAATAAAGCCTAATGCTTATTATATGTCTATTTTATTTTTATTTCATATTTCTATATTTATTACAATTCAAGGCATTCAAAAAATTAAATTATCTTGAATAATTAAAACACAAAATTAAAAAAAATGTTAATAATAACTGATTATAGAGGAACTAAACTCTAATTGAATATATTTAAATATTTGCTCAAAGCAAACATTTTCAAAATATATTCATAAATTAATTAAAGAATATCAAGAAAATCAAATAAAAAGTAAGATTTTCCAAAACAATATTACAGTCTTTTTTTTATAAATTTAGATTATTGCTTTATTATAAATTGCTTTTTAATTACACATTGTGAAGCAGTTATTTTTATATGTTTCTTATTTGATTGTTTGGTCGGTTGTTATGTCTGTATTTTTTGTTTGTTGGAGTGGATATTATTTGAATGTGTCAAAGTCTTCTGTTGGTATTTAGAGATAAAAGCAAGGCAGTTTGAATATGAAATAAATTAAAAGAATTTTGAAAAACAAATAAACAGCAGCAAATGGAGCAAAATAATTACTAATAATACATTCTGTTCTTTCAAAAAACCAACTTAAAAACAGCCGCTAATAATATTGTTACTATTATCCATATATATTATTATTGTGTTTGAAAATGTAAAGGTACAGAAACTTAATACAATAAATACAAAAAGGACATTCAAAATTGAATGTCCTTTAATATTTGAATAATGAATCAACTTTATTTGCTATCTTTTAAGTTTAATACCTTATTCCTTATTTCTGTAGCTTTTGCTCCACAATCTTTAACTTTTTCAAACTCGTCACTAAGTTTTTCTAACTCAGCATTATAAGCCTTTGCATCTGCTGCTTTCTTACTAAGTTTGAAATTGTTTTTTGCGCCTGCTACTTTTTCATAATAAGCATTAAAAGCTGCAAGTTTTGCTTCGCAAGGGTCAACAGTTTGCGTAGGCTCTTCTTTTTTTGCAGCTGGTTTTTCAGCTTTTGCAGTTGGTTTGGTTGTTTCAACAGCTGGAGTTGTTTCAGGTGCTGATTGTACAGGTTCTTCAACTGTCTCTGTTTCTACTGCCGTAGTAGGAGTTTCAGTTGCTTCTTTCTTTCCGCAAGCAGCCATTAAAGCTACTATTGCGATTCCTAATAATAAATGTTTTACTTTCATTTGAAATTAATTTAAGGTTAAATAATATTTATTTCACGCTGCAAACATACAATAAAAAACTCAAATAAATTATTTTTTGAAAAAAAAATAGACAAAAAAAATCGCTCATAAAAGAAAAATTTTACAATTCATTGATATAATGTGAATTACAAAATACAAATTTTATCAGCAAATTGGTATTACAAGAGGTGTTTTAGACCAAAAGACCGGCTTAAATAAATAAAATATTGTGAAATTTCTCGCTTATTTACACAAAGGTATCTACAGATTGGTTATCATTTGTAAAAAAAGAAATGTTACGAACAAATAATGGAGAAAAATCTCAAAATAATATTTCAGGGAATAACAATTTTATCGGTAATATAAATGGTAATAACAACGTTAGAAATATTATCAGCAATAATGTTAATGTAAATACAAATGAGTAATAGTAGCCTTTTTAGCAAAGTGGAATAATGAGAATAAAAAGTTTGACTCTCCAGAGCAAGAGAAAGCTTATTATTCTGATATATGGCAGCGTAAGGAATACATCTTGTTAAGAATATAGCGTTGTTCCGGTGTATTGACTGTTGTAGGTATGATTGTTTTTAATCATACTGCCAATAACAGGTTCTCACACTACTGCCGGCGTATTTAAATATCTATCCGTTCGGTTTTAATGTATAGCAACAAACCAAACAAAAAAAGAGGCAGAATTTTACCTCTGCCTCAATGCACAAAGTGCAAATCAAATAATGTTTATAAGTAACACTATCCACATTACTTTTGTTGTTTATATTTTTTTAACTTGACCATTGCATATCCTGTACCAAAACCTACTAATAACAAAGTTGCTGTAGGTATAGGCATACTTGTGTCTTCGTGTGTTCCTGCACCTCCGTCATCAGGTCTGCCTCCGGGTATTGGTTGTGCAATAAGAACAAAAGAATATACAATAAGAGCAAGTGTTAAAATGAACTTTTTCATAATTTATTTTCTTATTTTGTGATTACAAATTTTATTATTTTTCTGCTTGTATTACTTTTTGCTTTAGCTGTATATGTTCCGGACGGCAAATCAAGTAAAGTGGAAAATGTATTTCCTTTGATATTTTGATAATATACTACTTGTCCCAAAGCATTATATACATATATGTTTTCCAAATCTCTGCCATTGACACTGAGTGTTTTGTCTGCAACCCAAAGACTTATATTTTCTTTACTGCTTGAAACATTTGATAAAGATACTTCGCCGTCAATTTTTATACGGAAACGACCTTCATTATGCCCATTAACTAATTCTACTGCATAAGTACTTCCATTGAAAACCTCAGTTTCAATGTTATTATCTATTATCCAAACTTTAATTCCTTCAGGAATAGTAGAAAATTTGAGTATTACTTTATTATCACCATAAGAAGTTATATTCATCGGACACTCATAAGGCAATGTTTCTATTGCATTAACAACCAACATTGTGGCATCAACAGTAAAATAAGGCTCACAAACTTTATTGTCCCATGCAAACATTTTATAAGCATCATTATAATCAAATCCATTACTTGATTCAGGATGCAACTTAATATAAGCATTAGCTTCAAACTTGTTAGTTTTTGCTGTTATAGTTATTTTGTTTGGAGTATAAGACTTATAAATTTTAGATGAAGGCTTTGTAGTATAAGAGTTTTTCAAAGTAAAAGTATGAGATGGAGTTGCTGTTCTGTTTTTACCTGCAACAAAGAATCCTTCTCCCATTTTAATTTTGTTATCCATATCATCATCTAATGCTTGAAACATACTGTTCTCGTCAAATGCGTATATGTAACCTGTTTCTAATTCGGATATATTTTGCGGATCTAGTAAAAAGTTTTTAGTATAGAGATTTGCAGGATATGGATTTCCGATTGCATACCAAATACCGTCTATTGAGCTATAAGGGGTATGTTCCCTTCCATTATTAGTTAATGTTATAGAAGTATCATTATAGAATAATGTTCCGCCATGTAGAGTTAGTTTTACAGGTGTTCCTGCAGAATAAATCAATGAAGGATAACCCGCATCAAGCATATATGCCATATAACCTGCACCTGCTTTCATTATACTTTTACGACCTAAATATTTAGCACGACCAAAATCATCGTTCCAAGCGTTGTAATTATAATGAAAGTCAAGTAAAGAAACTGCAAAGTTATTGTCTGTATTTCCATAAAAAGGACTTATTGTATCTCCTGTTATTCCAAGATATGTAAGAACGTCTATATCTCCTCTCGGAGTTCCTACAAATACATATTGTTCATTTCTTAAAGTGCGTTCAAGAATAGGAGCTAAATTATATATAGTTGTTGAACTTTCTATAGGAACGAAAGGAGAAGAAGTGTTATTGACCAAACTTCCACCGTCCTGTATTAAGAATTGCGGCAATTTACCACCATACGCCTGAATACTGTCGTCATTGGTCATGACATCGTCTGTTAAGGTAATTGTCTGATCTGTCAATATGGTTGTTCTTGGATATTGGAACAAACTTGTACGAAATTCTATAGTGTCGCGAGCCCAATCAGAACCAAATTGCGCTGCAATAACATAAACATATATTTGATTAGGGGTAAGATCAGTAAAATTGTATGTTTTTATTCCTGCTGAATAATTATTGATAAATACGGTTTGAAGATCCATTTGCTGAACACCTACACCTTTTTTCCAAAATTCAAATTCTATCGTAGAAGGTGCTGTTCCATTAAATGTTACTTCTCCTCTTATTGTTGCCCCTGTTGCATAAGCAGCAGCAGGTAAAGCTCTGACTTCATAATGCTTTGTCCATACAGTTTGCACAACAGACTGAACAGAGGAAACGGAATTTAATGTATTTGGGTCTACAAGCCCTGGCGCTTCCATAACAATACGGTAATTATATTGTGTAGAATGTTCCAAACCAGATACCACAGCCGATTTATCACCCCATGAAAGGTTAGATATATTAACAGTCGTTGCCGATGTTTCGCCTGCCGATGCTTTCCAATATTTAAAATATAACTTTGTTGCCGCAGCCGCTCCTGTCCAACGCTCTACGTGTCCGTTCATCTTAAAGGTAGGATAGCCTATTTCGGTCGCAGGATTGGCTTCTATAATATAATCCTGTGTGAAAAACGACAGCGTATCCGGTGCAAAGACCGTATCCCCTACGCCATTGCCTATGACGGCAAACGCTTGAAAATAATACCTCACCGAAAACTC
>JAISUE010000073.1 GCA_031272245.1 Bacteroidales bacterium | reverse complement strand
TGTTAAAAGAATTGAATACTCATAATGTGATTAAAATTTATGTCTCCGAGAGTAAAAAACAGCGATGTTTTGAGGTTTCGGAGTTTTTTTTATTACATTTACAGCGCGGATTTTTGTATTTGATTCTGTTAAAAGAATTGAATACTCATAATGTGTTTAAAATTTATGTCTACGAGAGTAAAAAAAAGCTATGTTTTTTGTTTTCTGAGTTTTTTTTATTACATGTACAGCGCGTATTTTTTTATTTGATTCTGTTAAAAGAATTGAATACTCATAATGTGATTAAAATTTATGTCTCCGAGAGTAAAAAACAGCAATATTTTAAGCTTTCGGAGTTTTTTTTTACTTTTGCACTGTCATGATAGTATAATTTTTACGTATCCGAAAGCAAAGAACAGCGATGTTTAGAGCTTTCGGAGTTTTTTTTGACTAAAATCACAGATGTTTTTTCTTAATTTAAAGTTTTTTTTTACCTTTGCACTCGTATTATTTTATGTTAATTCTTTAAAGAATTATGTTTAATAATATTTTATAATTAAATTTCTCCGAGAGCAAAAAAAGCAGCGATGTTTTGAGCTCTCGGTTTTTTTTATTACCTTTGCACCGACATAATAATATAATTTTATAGGCGTCCGAGAGCAATAAGCAGCAATGTTTTGAGCTTTCGGATTTTTTTTTGACTAAAACAACAGACGTTTAATTTAATTTTTTTTATTACTTTTGTATTCTTAAAATTTTGTAATTATCTTATTTTTATTAAAAAAGATAAACGCATTTTTTTTTGAGTTTTGGTTTCGTATCCGAGAGCAAAAAGCAGCAATGTTTTAAGCTTTCGGAGTTTTTTTTATTACTTTTGCACTGTTTGAATTTTTAATTAATTGGTATCCGAAAGGGAGAAGCAGCAATGTTTCGAGCTTTCGGATTTTTTTATTACCTTTGCACTTCATATGTGATAACTTTTTATTTGATTATTTTAATAAATTGTTATTATTTAATTGAATTATACAGATCCGAGAGTAAAAAGCAGTGATGTTTTAAGCTTTCGGATTTTTTTTATTACTTTTGCACTGCTTGAATTTTTTAATTAATTGGTATCCGAAAGGGAGAAACAGCAATGTTTTGATCTTTCGGTTTTTTTTATTACTTTTGCACTGTCATGATAGTATAATTTTTACGTATCCGAAAGCAAATAACAGCAATGTTTCGAGCTTTCGGAGTTTTTTTTGACTAAAATCACAGATGTTTTTTCTTAATTTAAATTTTTTTTTTACTTTTGCTTCATTAAAATTTTATTCTTAATTTTTTAAGACTTAAAATTTCATAATACTTATTAAATATTTTCAGGCTCCGAGAACAAAAAACAGCAATGTTTTGAGCTTTCGGAGTTTTTTTTTGACCTGAACAACAGGCATTTTATCATATAAAAATGTCCCCAAACATTAAATCAGGTTTATTTTAATAAAATTAATATGACCGATTTATCAATGTTTATAGGGTTTATGTATAAAAAATTTTCAGAAAATTCTTTGTAGAGTGTATTTAATTAAAAAAATTTATTACTTTTGCAACGTAATTAAGTAGATGCTAATTCTGTTATCTAAAAATTTAAAGCATCATTTTAATTGGTTAACAATTAATAAATCCGAAAGCGAGAAGCAGAAATGTTTTAAACTTTCGGTGTTTTACGAAACATTAAAACACGAGTGTTTGAGGGTTTTTAAAGTTTGAAAAAGATTAAAGCATAAGTGTTTGAAGGTTTTTAAAGTTTGAAAAAGGTTAAAACACGTGTGTTTGAGGGTTTTTAAAGTTTGAAAAAGATTAAAACACGTGTGTTTGAAGGTTTTTAAACTTTGAAAAAGGTTAAAATACGAGTATTTGAGGGTTTTGAAATAATATATTAGATTAAACAACTATTAAATAAACATAATGTTAAACTAAAAATTTATAAAAATGTCAGACATTAAAAAATTGTATTTACCACATCTAAGAAACGAAGAATGGTTTGAGTTTATGAAACAGATAGTTAAACTCATTAAAGACGACAATGCGAGTTATGCAGGCACATCTCCACAAATCAGCGAGTTAAGCGGGTATTGTGATCAAGCCGATTTGGCATTGAAGCAGCAAATGAAGAGTCCTCTTACTGCCGAACTGGTATCGCTTGATGCACAGAGAGAAAGGCTTTACAACGGTCTCAAACTGCAGCTTGAATCCATGACTCATCATTTCACCGAATCCTACGTTACAAATGCTTATACGCTTTTGGATTTGTTTAAAAATTACGGTAACCTTCGCAAACAGTCTTATACCGAAGAAACAGGCACAATCTATAATTTAGTGAAAGATTTGCAGGAAAAATATTCCGAAATTGTCAGTGGTATGGGGCTTACGGATTGGGTATTAAATTTAAAGACAGCAAACGATAACTTTTTGACAAAATTACAAAACCGCGATGCGGAGAAATCGGAGAAATATCCTTTTACGATGTTGGAAATACGGCGTGAAGCAGACCTTCGTTATCATTATATTATCAAGAAGATGGAGGCTTTGGCGTTAGTTCATTCGGATGTTGATACATACGAGGAGGTTATAGGCAAAATCAATGCGGCGATAGAGCGAAACAGAATACTTTTAGCCCATCGGTATGGGAAAAATGCTCTTCCAAACACTCCGATAACGCCCGAACCCGGAACGGATTTTTAATCCGTTAATTATTTAAGGCTTAATGGTTAAGCAATATTATACTGCGGGGTGAAGTTTAGGCTTCATCCCTTTTTTTTTGCTTCATTTAAGATGATTTTATCTTATTGAAAAAATGCGAAATGTTATTAACCTGTGAGAGTATGCTGTTTTAAAATTGAAAAATGTTGTATGATCTGTTTTGTATCTTTATTCCGTAACGAGAAATATTATTTAATCCGTTAAAAATGTATTTTCTTGATAACTTTTACATCAGTCATTCGTTTTTCAATTCATTATTAATAAGATTAACATTATTTAACCTGTTGAAAATGTATTTTCTTGATAACCTTTTTATCCTTCATACGTTTTTCAATTCATTATTAATAAGATTAATTTAAAATGATAATAAAAATACTGTGTTGAAAATGTTAATAATCTTGTGAAAAGTTTGATTATCAGTAAAGAATTGATGTTAATATAATGTTCAAAATTGAGTTATAAATGCGGAATTATTCACAATAAAAAATGAATGGAAAGTTATTCACTGTCAAATCACCAATAATTAAACAAACATTGTTCATAACTTTTTAATTTTTGACTGATAAGCAATTAAGTGAAAAAAGTTATCTTTGCAATGATAAAAATCGTAAAAAGTTATTAACAAAACAGTAAAGGCATGATGAATTTAATAAATAGAAATGATAATGAATTAAAATATATTCCGATAGCGAGCGATCATGCCGGATTTGAATTGAAAGAATACATACGGGAACATCTTTCGCAATTAGGATATATGCTTGTAGATAAAGGAACATATTCTTCGGAGAGTGTTGATTATCCCGATTTTGTTCATCCGTTATCTAAACAGGTTAATGATGGATATTATGAAATGGGAATAGTTATTTGTGGTTCGGGAAATGGAGTTGCGATGGTAGCAAATAAATATCCGAATGTGCGATGTGCATTATGTTGGAATGAAGATATAGCAAAGTTGGCAAGAAATCATAATAATGCAAATATAATTTCCTTACCAGCACGTTTCATAACAAAAGAATTGGCATTAAATATAGTTTTAATGTTTTTAAATTCCGAATATGAAGCCGGCAGACATCAAATACGAGTAGAAAAAATAAATATAAAATGAAATAAATATATAAAACACAGCGAGATAACAAATGAAAAAAAATGTGTATCTTTGCAGCGTTTTAATAACATAAATTAGAATGAAACAACTTTTACAAAGGCTTGCAAATGATCCGCTTATTAAACAGGCGGAGTCTATCAAAGCAATGGGAGTTTATCCCTATTTCAGAGCGATTGAAAGCGATCAGGACACTGTTGTAAAAATGCACGGGAAAAATATACTGATGTTTGGCTCTAATTCTTATCTTGGCTTAACTAATCATCCGAAAATAAAAGAAGCATCAATCGCTGCTATTCGTAAGTATGGAACAGGTTGTGCTGGCTCGCCGTATTTGAACGGAACAATGGATATTCATATTGAGCTTGAAGAAAAACTTGCCGATTTTGTTGGAAAAGAAAAGGCTATTGTTTATTCAACGGGATTTCAGGCTAACATAGGAGCAATTCCTTCTTTAATGAGCAGAAGAGATGACTATATTATTTGCGATAAACTTAATCATGCCTCAATTGTTACGGGATGTCAGTTATCTCCTGCAACAACAAAACGATTCAAACATAATGACATGGAGAGTTTGGAAAGATTGTTGAACGAAATACCTTTTGATAAGACAAAGTTAATTGTTATTGACGGAGTATTCTCTATGGAAGGAGAAATTGCTCCATTGCCAAAAATCGTTGAACTTGCAGACAAATACAATGCTTCTGTTTATGTAGATGAGGCTCATTCGCTTGGAGTGCTTGGCAAAGAAGGTAGGGGAGTGTGCAATCATTTTGATATGACCGACAAAGTAGATGTTATAATGGGAACATTCAGCAAATCGTTAGCAGCCATTGGTGGTTTTGTGGCTGCAGATTCAGAAACAATGAACTATATCCGACACAGTTCCCGCTCATATATCTTTTCAGCATCCATATCTCCTGCAGCAACAGCATCTGTGATTGCTGCTCTTGATGTTATCAAAGAAGAGCCGGAACGTATTGCTCACTTATGGGAAATAACCAATTATGCCCTTTCTTCATTCCGTTCTCTTGGTTTTGAAATCGGAGCAACTGAAACACCAATCATTCCTCTTTATGTTCGCAATATGGAAAAGACATTCCTGATTACTGCCGAATTATATGAAAAAGGAGTTTTTATCAATCCTGTTATTCCTCCTGCCTGTGCAGCCGATGCAACGCTTGTTCGTTTTGCTCTTATGGCTACACATACAAAAGAACAGATAGACTGTGCTGTTGAGATTTTGACCAAAGTCTTTAAGCACCATGGCGTGATAAAATAAAATCGTTGAAATGCTTTACGGATATAATGAAACTTTATTTGGCAAAGAATTGAGATATGTTAATGGTAATTTAATGAAAGAAAATACCACTAACGTGCTTGATCAGTATTTTACAAAGACAGAACTTGCAAAAACTCTTTTTAATAAAACCCAGAACATTATATCAAAATATGAAAACAATATAAATGATTATCATTGGTTGGAACCAAGCGTGGGCGAAGGTTGTTTCTTTGATTTACTTCCTAAAAATAAACGAACAGGCGTTGATATTAGTCCTTTAAGAAAGGATATTGTTAAATCCGATTATTTACAATATAAATTGCCAGACCAAAAACTCATTGTTATTGGCAATCCTCCTTTTGGTCACAGAGGAGTTATGGCGTTGAACTTTATAAATCATTCACAAAAAGCAGAATATGTTTGTTTCATTCTCCCTATGTTCTTTGAGAGCAAAGGAAAAGGCTCAATAAAGTACAGAGTTAAAGGCTTTAATTTAATACATTCCGAAAGATTGCCCAAAAATTCTTTTTACATACCGGTATCTAACAAAACAGTTGATGTTAAATGCGTATTCCAAATATGGAGTAAAAACCATAAAACTGAAAATGAGGAATTCAGTTGGTATAATAATAAGGAGAGCGAACCTTTTGCTGATATTATTAAAGTCTATACCGTTTCCCTTGCCAACAAAAGAGAATGTGGGAAAAAATGGATATTTGAACAAAAAGCAGATTTTTATATCTCCTCAACTTTTCACAGTAAAATATCTATAGTAAAGACATTTGACGAAGTTAAATACAAGTCTGGCGTTGCAATAGTTCTTGTTACAAAAAATGAACGGATAAGAGAAAAGATAAAAGAATTATTTGAAACAACAGATTGGACAAAGTACGCAAGTTTAGCGACAAACTCCTGCTATCATATTGGAAAATCAAATATATTTCATGTATTAAAAGACAATTCATTTATATTTACAAATTAACGTATGTTAAAAACAAAAGATTTAGAAGGGAAACTCCAAAATATAATAGAGAAAAAGCACAATGAATTAAATCTTGGGAGAGATTATAATGCAAAGTTTTCTAAAATAAGAGACTTTGAAGCAAATGCTGTCGGACAAATAGGCGAAGAATTTGCAAAGATTATAATAAAGGAATTTACGGAAATCATTGATGACAGGATTATTCATAATGAATATGACATTAAAACTGAAAATGACATTCTGTTTGAAATAAAAACTGCACGCAAAGGCAGAGACAATAATACATTTCAATTTAACGGTATTAACCCCAACTATAATTACGACTACCTTTTATGTCTTGGAATATGCGAAAACTCCATACATTTCAGGTTCTTTTCAAAGAAAGATATTCATTATGTCCATAAAGAACGCAAACATTACATAGAAGAAAAAGGTTTTAAGAAACAGTTAGTCCAAATGAACCCTCAAAATCAAGTAAATTATAAATTGACTCTGAATTTAAAGGATTTATATGATATTTCGCAAATTTCAGAACAGTTAAATTAAATATTCACATAACAAAATAACTGACAATGTTTCACGTAACACGATAAAAAAATATGCAGTAATAGTTCAGCGGTAGAATGTTGGCTTCCCAAGCCGAAGGTCGCGGGTTCGAATCCCGTTTACTGCTCTTATAGTCCATTCTTTCCAAATAATGTATCTATTTCATTACAATTGAAATAGGGTAACTTTTGCAGTTGGTTTAGAATTTTGTAGCTGCGAGGTTGGGAATCCCGAAAACTTTCATTTTTGAATTTGAAACAAAGTTTATAACATTTTCAAATATTTTTAAAGACGTGCAGCAAATGTTTTACATATTAAAACATTTGCTGCACTTGTCGTATTCTGTGTCATTGCGAGTGTCAGTGAAGCAATCCAGAAAAGGAAATGGATTGCGTCAGTGGTAACTCCTTCGCAATGACGCACAAGATTTCCATATATAAAAAAATAATAACTTTAAAGTGGATTGCTTCACTGAACCTTGCAATGACGGCGACAGACATAATATGATTGATGTGTATGTAAAAATTTTTCCTGTTAGGGTTTTTGTAGATACTTTTTCTTTTTTTGTATTTTTGTAACCCGTTAGATAAAAAAATACGCCTATGGATAATAAGATTACCATTATTGAAGCAATAAACAAAAAGCAATTTAATGTTTTTTTGAAATTTCCTTATTCGCTTTTCAAAAACGATAAAATGTTTGTACCTCCGCTACTAATTGATGAAAGGGCAACATTTAACAAAAAGATAAATCCGGCTTTGGAATTTTGTGATTATAAAATCTTTCTCGCATATAAAGATGGAAAGATTGCAGGTCGTATTGTTGGAATGATTAACAGTAAAGCCAACGAAATATGGAAAAGAACTCGTGTAAGATTTGGCTGGTTTGATTTTATTAATGACAAAGATGTAGCTAATGCACTTCTTAATGCTGTTGCTCAATGGGGAAAGAGTAGGGGAATGGATAAAATTCTTGGACCTATGGGTTTTACCGATATGGATAAGGAAGGTATGATGATAGAAGGTTTTGATACCGATTGTCCTATGGCGTGTTATTATAATCCTCAGTATTATCCGCAAATTATGGACGCTCTTGGTTATGAAAAGGAAGTAGATTGGGTTCAATATGAAATAATTGCAAATCAGCCTGTACCTGATAAAATAAAACGTATAAACGAACTGATTAAAAACAAATACAATCTGCGAATAATTGATAATGTCTCAAAAAAAGAGATAGCTAAAAAATACGGGGTTAAGCTTTTTCAAACTTTAAATGAAGCGTTCAAAGACCTTTTTGGTTACGTTCCGTTAAATGACAAGCAGATAAGATTTTATATTAAGCAGTATTTCCCTTTTCTTGACAAGCGTTTGATTTGTTTTGTGGTTGATGAAAATGATAATGTTGTGGCGTTTGGAGTTTCTATGCCGTCATTGTGTAAGGCTTTACGCAAATCAAAAGGCAGGTTGTTTCCATTTGGTTGGTTTTATTTGCTAAAAGCATTGCACAATTTTGAGAAGATAGATCTTTATCTCAACGGAGTTGCTCCGGAATGGCAGAATAAAGGAGTTCATTCTTTGTATTATGCAGAAATGAATCGCCGTTATATTGCTCTTGGTGCTAAAACCGCTATTGCCAATCCGCAATTGGAAGACAATCAGGCGGCACATATTTGGGAAAAATACGACAGTCGTATTGCTATTCGCCGAAGAGCTTATGTGAAAGAAATAAATTAGTTTTATTGGAAAATATAGACTGTGCAGATTAAGACAACATATTTGTGTTTTCTATAATTCTGTCTTTATTATGAGTTTTACTGCTTGATATTGGCGATAAATGTCCCCATTAGAGAAATTTTTATATTGAAATAAAAAAAATAATTCTCTAAAAATCAGATATTTTTAATCGTAGAAAAAAGCCCCATTTATTAAGAGAATTATACGCGATTTCAAATCCCAATAAATCAAAAATATTATCTATTCCAGCAGAAATTTCATAATAAGGTTTGTAATTTGAAAGTAAGAACTTACATGATGTAAATTCATTAACGTGAAATTTACGAAAGAAAGGTATTAAATTTAATAAATTACCTCCGGAATTATACTGCAAAACGCCAGATAAAAAAGCCGATGAACCATAACTTTGAAAGGGTAAAAGAAGAAAACCATAGCCTCCGGCAACATAACCAATTTGAGTTAATGGGTAAAGATTTTGCAAATAAGATTTACGAAGAGAAATCAAAGATGTTTCAAAATGAAAGTCTAATGTTCCGTAATTATAATCATTTAAAGAAATGCGAAATTGAGAAAGGATTTTTAATCGGTGATGTATATTATTCCAAAAATCACAACCATAATCAACAGAAAAAGTATTATATAATAAAGGAAAACGAGAAACTATCACATTTTTTTCTGTGATATTATCTCCTTTTGTTAAAGAGATGGCAAAATCAAAAGATGTGTATTTTGCATTATTTTCTGTATTTGTTTGCAAAAATGTTTGATAATTTTCATTTAAAACGGTGTTTTTGTAATCAAAAATTCTGTTATATGATAATGAAGATTTGAAGTTTAATCTTCCCCAAATAAAATCTACATTTTGAGAAACTGCTAAAGATATACATTGTCTTAAATATAGAAAAAAATCTTTTTTGTTATTGGTTGATAACAGAATATGATCATATTCGTCCATAAAAGGCAAAAAAGTATTGTCAGAAATTGAAAAAGTTATTTGATTTTCTCCTAAAGGTCGTAAAAGAAAAGAATTTGTTGCAGAGGTTTCCCATTTGAGTCTTTTATCTTTTATTCCGTATGCAGCAAAGCCGGAGATTGTTAATTTTCTCATTTTATGTGTTGGATTTTGATAAAGATTAACTTTGCCACCAAATCGTAAACGAGTTCCTTCTATTGGATTAAAAGAAAGAAAATGAAATACATTTCCAATGGAATAACGTTCAAAAGAAAAATATCCGTCATTTAAGAATTTAGAGATATGATTAGTAAGAATGATATTTTTAACTCGTGCCTGTGTGTCTCTGTCCATCTGTTCTGATTTTACTACCTGAGCAGGTAAAAAATAAAAAGAAAACAGTAAAAACAAAAAACATAGACACGGTTTCATTGTGTTGTATATGATTATTAAAAAGATATTATATATGGAAGTCTGAATTGGATGCCTTCCATTTCTGTTATGGCATGTAGTTGTTGGAATATGTTTTCTGCTTTTGATGCATTATTGCCATAAACTTTCATTTCTTCATTGCCGCTTATTGCATCGGTAATTTGAGATAAAATATCTTTTTGTTCAGGGTAAGAAATAATACCATATTCTTTTAGTTTTGCCTCTTTGGCTGCAACTTCAATAGCTTTATTCAATCCTCCTATTTCATCCACAAGTCCTAATGTTTTGGCATCTGTTCCTGTCCAAACTCTTCCTCTTGCAATACTGTCAATAAATTCTTTTGTTAATCCTCTTCCATTAGCAACTTTAGTAATAAATCCTTGATAAAAGTTTTCTACGTTTTGTTGCATTATAATACGAGCTTCTTTTGATAAAGGTTTGGTAACAGATAAAACAATAGAATTTTGATGTGTTTGAACGGTGTCAAAATTTACTCCAAGCCTATTACGCAATAATTTTCCAAAATTAGGAATTGTAGCAAAAACACCGATAGAACCTGTTATAGTTGTAGGACTTGCTATTATTTTAGTTGCATTTGAAGATATTTCATAACCGGCTGATGCAGCTAAATCCCCCATTGAAACAATTACAGGTTTAATTTTCTTTGCTTTAATTACTTCATTGGTTATTTCTTCCGAAGCAATAGCATTGCCACCGGGAGAATTAACACGTAAAACAATAGCTTTTACTCTATTATTATTTGCTGCTTTGCGAATAGCGTTCACTATTGTTTGACTACCAATAGCCAAATCACCGCTTTTACCTGTTTTAACTTCTCCAAAAGCATAAACTATTGCGATATTGTCCTGTTTAGAATGATGAATGGTTGGAATAGAATTGCGATATTTAAGATATTTTACAAATTTAATTTTGTTTTCCTTGTTTGAATTTCCATTAAGTTGCTTAACAATTAAGTCTTCAACATCGGTTTTAAATATCAATTTATCTACTAATTTTGCTTTCACAGCATCTTCAGGTAAAAAAGTTTCAAGCTTATTGACTTTTTCATTAAGCAATGATAAATCTAATTTTCGTGCTTGTGATATATTATTACTGATATGCGACCATATAGAATTGATATAAGTTTTTATCTGTTCGCGATTAGCTTCAGACATTTTATTAGCAATAAACATTTCTCCTGCACTCTTGTAAGCATTGTTTTGAGGGCGTATTAAATCAACGTCAATATCAAATTTGTTCAAAGCATCTTTAAGATACATCACTTCTGCTCCAAGACCTGTAAGCATTAACATACCTGCAGGATTGAGATAAATTTCATCTGCAACAGACGAGAGATAGTAAGCATTCTGCATAAACATTTCACTGTATGCATATATTTTTTTCCCGGATTTTTTAAAATCCAACAAAGCATTACGCATTTCCTCAACAGTAGCCCATCCGTTAGTTTGCAGAACACTAACATCAAGCATTATAGCCTTAATTTTATTGTCTTTTTTCGCTCTTTTAATCACTTCAATAAATTCTGTTAAGCCAACAGATGGACGCATATCCATTTCTCCATTGAAAACATTAAACGCAGAAGCAAAATCACTAACCTCCCTGTCATAAATTGGTTTATCAAGATTAAGAACCAGAACGGAGTTTTCCTCAATTACAACTTCTGTTTGTGTAGAGGAAACCAAAGCGGTAATAAATCCAACAGAAATCAATACCAACAGCATCATTGCAATAAACATTCCCAAGCAAGATGCAAACGTAAATTTAAAAAATTGTTTCATTTTTTTTATTATTCTTTATTATTATTTATTATTATTGACCAATAGAACTTCTTTTTTATCTACTTCTATTATTAAGCTAACCTGTAAGGCATCAACAGCAACTACAAATTTTGTTGTTTTTTTTTCTTTTTTTATTACTCCTGTAAGTCCTGCAAACATACCTTCTCGTATTTCTACTCTATCGCCGACTTTTACGTTAGAGCGTTGCAATTCAAATTTAATATCTCTATCAAGTAAAATTTTTATTGAATCTATTTGATGTTGAGGCACAGGAACAGGTTTCCCTTCAAAATAAATAAACTTTACGGCACCAGTCATTCCAACAAGTTTGTATAATGTATTAGACTCAGTTTTCACAAATATATATGATGGAAATAAGGGAACTTCAACAAGTTTCTTTCTATCTTTCCATTGCCTTAATTCTTTTCTCATGGGCAAGTAAGCTTCAGTTCCCTGTTTTGCAAATTCTCTTTCTAATACTTTTTCTTTCCGAGCCACAGTATATAGAGCAAACCATTCTTTCATCAAAGTAGTACTTTTTGTTAGAATGGCAAAAATACTACTTTTTCAAAAACAAAAAAAAACTTTTACTTTTGTGCCAATATATTCGTTTTATATTATGGCAAAAAAAATAACATTTTCCAGTCATTTCGGCACAATAGCAGTAGTTGGAGGCTCAGTAATAGGGCTTGGAAATATTTGGCGTTTTCCTTATCTTGCCGGATCTAATGGGGGAAGCGCATTTATAATAGTTTATATTATATGCAGTTTAATGGTTGCTGTGCCTATTATGATGAGTGAATTTGTGATTGGAAGAAGTACAGAAAGTAATTCATTTGGAGCATTCAAAAAACTTTCAAATCACAAGATATGGACAATTATAGGTGTGTTAGGGTTGCTGACGGTGTTTGTGATTTTCAGTTTCTATTCTGTTGTGGCCGGATGGGCAATATCATTTTTTCAACAGGCAATAACAGAAGGATTTGCAGGAAAAAACCCGGAAATAATTCAAACATCTTTTACAAATTATATTAATTCTGGTTGGAAACCTTCTATTGCTGCAATTATATTTATATGTCTAACGGCTGGAGTTGTTGTTGGAGGAATAGAAAAAGGCATTGAAAGGATAAACAAGTTTTTAATGCCGCTACTTGTTATTATTTTGCTTGTATTATTTGCATATTCTACAACTTTAGATGGATTTGAACAAAGTGCATCTTTTCTTTTGAAACCTGATTTCAGCAAAATAGGCTTTCATTCTATTCTATCCGCAATAGGACAGGCGTTTTTCTCAATGAGTCTTGGAATGGGGTGCATGATAACTTATGGGTCATATATCAAACCGGAAACTTCTTTATCAAAACTGACTTTTACTATTGCTTTATCAGATTTATCTGTGGCGTTAATTGCAGGCTTTGCTATTTTTCCTGGCGTTTTTACGTTTGGAATAGAGCCAACTTCTGGTCCTACTCTTGTTTTTCAAACTTTACCAATGGTATTTTCAAAGATGTTTTTAGGAAATATTTTTGGAATATTGTTCTTTTTCCTTGTGTTTATTGCCGCAATAACATCTTCTGTATCTATGCTTGAGCCATTGTGTTTATTTTGTATTCAGGAATTTAAGATTTCAAGGGTTGTTTCGGTGTTAATAATTTGTGTTTTTGTTACTATTCTTGCCATAATTTGTGCTTATTCCCAAATAGAAGGTTCGGCTATAAGACTTATGGGTAATAATCTGTTTGATACATTGAATAACTTTACAGATAAAATATCAATGCCAATAACAGCTTTGTTAATAGTTATTTTTATAGGTTGGATTGCAAATAAACATCTTTTTGAAACGCAAATAACCAACAATGGAACAATATTTAGTAAAGGCTGCAAACTATATTATTTTCTTGTGAAGTTTTTTGTTCCTGTAATTCTGTTGTTGTTTGTTTTTAATATGTTTGGGCTGCTGTAATTTTCAGACTAATCTTTTACAACTCTGAAACCTGTTCCGCTCCCAATGGCTTGAGTTGCAGAGCCTCTACGTGCAGAATTTTTAAGAAAAGATTTATCAAAACTAAAACCTCCTCCACGATTTACTTTTCCATATTTATCATTTTCTACTCCTTTTGGATTTATGGAAGGGGATTGACTATAATAATATATTCCATAATTATCGCTGCACCATTCCCATACATTTCCACTCATATCATAAATTCCAAGTTCATTAGGGAGTTTTTGGGCTATCGGATGTGTTCTGTTTTGAGCATTTTCATAAGACCAGCCAACGTCATCGTAATTATTGCTGCCGCTATAGATAAATCCCTTGCTTTTGTTTCCTCCGCGTGCTGCATATTCCCATTCCGCTTCTGTTGGCAACCGTCCTCCGACCCATTTTGCATAAGCTACAGCATCTTGCCATGTAACATTTACTATGGGGTTGTCGTCCTGCCATCCAAAAGATGGAGTAGCAGGCATTTGATGTCCTGTTTTTGTGCAAAATAAACGATACTGAGCAACACTTATTTCATATTTGTAAATTTTGAAAGTAGAAACTGTTACATTGTGTTGAGGCTGTTCATCAGGATAGCAGTCCCTTTCTTCTCCGCTGCATCCCATCAAAAAAGTTCCGCCTTCAACAAGGATAAAATCTTTTTCTTTTATTCCTTTGTCTTCGTTTTTGCTTTGTGCAAAAGAAATATTGGTTAAAGCAAAAACTACATATATTAGAGCTAATAAAGTTTTGTGTTTCATGTTTGTTATTGTTTTGCGAGTTGCAAAGATATAAATTAAATGTATATACAGAAAACCAAAAGCATATTTTTTTCAAAACGAAAACTAACATACACAAGCCTCTATCTTTCTTTCATCTCTCATAATCATTGTTTTGATTTTCTCAATCTTCGTCATTGCATTCGTTGCGAAAGTTGAAGATACAATAACGGCGTTTTAGGAGGTTGAAACGGACAATTCCGCTTTTGCAACCGAGGTTTTAGAACTTGCAACCTAGGTTTCAAACTTTGCAACCGAGGTTTTGAACTTTGCAACCTAGGTTTTGAACTTTACAACCTAGGTTGGAACTTTTGCAACCTAGGTTGGAACTTTTGCAACCGAGGTTTTAAGACTTGCAACCTAGGTTGGAACTTTTGCAACCTAGGTTGGAAAGTTTGCAACCTAGGTTGGAACTTTTGCAACCGAGGTTGGAAAGTTTGCAATCGAGGTTGCAAGGACGGCAAGAGTTGTTTTTAACCTGTTGAAAATGGTTACGGAAAAATGAAAAATACTCACAACAGGGGAAACGCAGATTTTCGGGCATTTGACTGATTTTTCGCCACTTCCGTGAAAAGTTTGTATCTTTGCAACTCGCAAAACAATAACAGATATGAAAAAAACCAACGCAGGGACAGAAATCGCCCAACCAAATAAAATTTCCATACGATTTTTCAACGATAGAGAAGTCCGTGCTGTTTGGGACGAAGATAATAACAAATGGTGGTTTTCTGTTGTTGATGTGATTGCAAGTTTGAAGATAAGTGAAAACCCACGCAATTATTGGAAAGTACTCAAAAACAGGTTGAAAAATAGCGGTTCGCAGTTAGTTACAAAATGTAACCAACTCAAATTAACTTCATCGGATGGCAAAAAATATCTTACCGATACGCTTGATATGGACGCCATTAAAGAATTGGCAACAATTTTGAAAGCCACTGAATTTTTGGAATGGTTTCTTTACAGCGAAAATACCATTGACGGACAAAGCAAGAAAAAAGCGTATTCCCTTTTTGAGAGCAGACTGCTGACAAGTTTAGAGCCTGGAACCGTTAAGAGTTTGCAACAAATTCATGCTTATCTTTTTGGCGGACTTTATGATTTTGCAGGACAGATAAGAGATAAGAATATCAGTAAAGGTGGTTTTACTTTTGCCAATGCCTTGCATTTTCCAACTATTTTGAAAATTATAGAAAATATGCCCGAAACTACTTTTGACGAAATTTTGGATAAATACGTTGAAATGAATATTGCGCATCCTTTTATGGAAGGTAATGGACGGACAACAAGGATTTGGCTGGATTTGATTTTGAAACGGTCACTTAAAAAATGTGTTGACTGGAGCATGATAAATAAGACTGATTATTTGGCGGCAATGCGAAGAAGTGTAACAAATTCCGATGATATAAAAACTTTGGTAAGAAACGCTCTGACAAACAAAATCCACGACAGAGAAATGTTTATGAAAGGAATAGATTATTCTTATTATTATGAAGAAAATGAATAAATAACAGATATGAAGAAAAACGAACCGTTAAAATCAAACTTATGTTCCTGCCGATAACTAAAGCCGAAGCAGATAAAAGAGGATGGGATTACGTTGATGTAATTATCGTCAGCGGCGATGCTTATATTGACCATCCCGCTTTTGGAACTGCCGTTATTGCACGTACTTTGGAGGCTGAAGGATATAGAGTTGCCATCATTCCTCAACCTAACTGGCGAGACGATTTAAGAGATTTCAAAAAATTCGGCAAACCACGTCTGTTTTTTGGTGTTACTTCCGGTTCTATGGATTCCATGGTCAATCACTACACTGCCGCCAAACGTTTGAGAAGTGATGACGCCTACACGCCCGGTAATCAGGCAGGTTTCAGACCTGACTATGCCACAAGTAGGTATGGCAAAATCCTTAAAGAACTTTATCCGCAAACTCCTGTCGTTATTGGAGGTATAGAAGCGTCTATGAGAAGGCTCGCTCATTATGACTACTGGTCTGATAAACTTTTCCCCTCAATTTTAATTGACAGCAAAGCCGATTTGCTGGTTTATGGTATGGGAGAAAAGGTTATTGTGGAAATCGCTAAATGTTTGGATAACGGAACGCCGACAGATGAAATCAGAAATCTGCCTCAAACAGCATATATTTCAAATTGCAATTCCCAAACGAATAATAACATCAAATATTTACCCTCTTTTGCACAATGCCTGAAAGATAAGAAAACTCAAGCCAAATCTGTCGGAATTATTGAGCAGACTGCAAATAAACATGAGGGAGAAATTTTGATACAGAACTATGGTGAAAAGGATGTTGTGGTAAATCCTGCCGATAATAACTTTACTTCCTCCGACCTTGACCGCAGTTTTGATTTGCCTTACATGAGAGAACCTCATCCGAAGTATGCAAAGCGGGGCTCAATCCCTGCTTTTGAAATGATAAAACATTCCGTCAATATACATCGCGGCTGTTTTGGAGGCTGCTCTTTTTGTACCATATCTGCTCATCAGGGTAAGCGAATAATTTCTCGCAGTGAAACATCAATCCTCAAAGAAATAGAATCCGTATCCAAACGTTCGGACTTCAAAGGCTATTTAACCGACTTGGGCGGTCCTTCCGCAAATATGTACAAAATGGGAGGGAAAAATGAAGACCTGTGTCGTAAATGCAATAAGCCATCGTGTATTTTTCCTGTTGTATGCGGAAACTTAAACAATGATCACGAACCGTTATTAAAACTTTATGAGAAAGTCCGTTCCCTTCCTTATATTAAGAAAGTTTTTATCGGAAGCGGTATTCGCTATGATATTTTTACCGATTACAAGTATTTTGATACTGTTTTTCAACATCATGTAAGCGGCAGATTGAAAGTTGCTCCCGAACACAGTGTTCCTGCTGTTTTAAATGCAATGCGGAAGCCTTCTTTTGATAAATTTGTTGCTTTGAAACAGCGTTTTGACACACTTAACAGGCGATATGGTATGAAGCAGCAACTTATTCCATATTTTATCAGTTCTCATCCCTGCTGTACCTTGAAAGATATGGCTCAACTTGCCAAAGAGACAGCTCGTTTGGGTTATCATTTGGAACAGGTGCAGGATTTCACTCCCACTCCCTTAACAATATCCTCCGAAATGTATTATACGGGATATGACCCCTTAACTCTTAAACCTGTTTCTTATTGTGCCAAAACCAAAGAGGATAAACAGGAACAGAATCGCATATTTTTCTGGTATAAAAAAGAAAATCGCAGATGGGCAGAAAGAATTTTCAACAAAAAAGAAAAATATTAAAACTTATAAGTTGTTTTCTGTTGCTTTCAATACAGCACGTATTTGTTCTTCAAGTTCTGCTTGTAATTCCAAATTGTCCATTAAAAGCTGTTTAACCGATTCTCTTCCCTGTCCAAGTTTTGTTTCTCCATAACTAAACCACGAACCGCTCTTTTTTATAATACCTTTTTCAACTCCAATATCAACTATTTCTCCTGTTTTAGAGATACCTTGTCCAAACATTAAATCAAATTCTATCTGTCTGAAAGGAGGTGCAACTTTATTTTTAACTATTTTTACCTTAACTCTATTACCAATGTTTTGGTCTCCTTCTTTAATTGATTCTTTTCTTCTTATATCAATACGAATAGTTGAATAGAACTTTAAAGCATTTCCTCCTGTTGTCGTTTCAGGGTTGCCAAACATAATGCCTATTTTTTCACGTAATTGGTTGATAAAAATGCAGCAACATTTGGTTTTGCTTATAGTAGAGGTCAGTTTTCGTAAAGCCTGAGACATCAAGCGTGCCTGTAACCCCATTTTACTGTCTCCCATCTCTCCATCTATTTCACTTTTGGGGGTTAAAGCTGCTACAGAATCTATAACTATTATATCTATAGCTCCGGAACGAATAAGATTATCTGCAATTTCAAGAGCCTGTTCCCCATTATCGGGTTGCGAAATGAAAAGATTATCAACATCAACACCAAGTTTTTTAGCATAAGTACTGTCAAAAGCATGTTCAGCGTCAATAAATGCTGCGATTCCACCCTGTTTTTGACTTTCAGCAATGGCATGTATTGCCAGTGTTGTTTTACCGGACGACTCAGGACCATAGATTTCAATCACTCTTCCACGAGGAAAACCTCCAACTCCAAGAGCATTATCCAATGCTATTGAACCAGTGGAAATAACATCCATTTCTTCTATAGCTCGGTCTCCAAGTTTCATAACCGAACCTTTGCCATACGTTTTTTCTATCTTGTCCAATGTTGATTGCAAGACTTTTAATTTTTCTAACTTTGCAGTATTGTCAAATTCTTTTGCCATATTCTTATTTTTAAAGAACAAAAGTAAGAAAAATTTCTAAAAGACTTGATAAATTTAGATTTAATTAGGGAAAAATATCTTTAAATAGTTATTTGCTTACGTTCATATTTTACAAAGAAATCAGAAACATGTTTTCGTATGGATACAAAAATCTGAAATGTTTTTTTATGAAGGGGAGAGGATTTTTTATTATTAAATTTTTTTTCTTTTTTCCGGAATAATTATTGACGCAATAATACTTACGGAAATTATTACCAAAATAATAATTAAAGAATGTATTATTTCAAATCCTATTTGATGTAACCAATGTTCCGCAAGCATTTTTGCTCCAATAAAAGCGAGCAGAACAGATAAACCTATTTTCAGGTATCTGAATTTAGTCATAACTCCACTAATTAAAAAGAATAACGATCTAAGACCAAGCACAGCAAAGATATTTGAGAAGAAAACTATATAGGGATCTTTTGTTACAGAAAATATTGCAGGAATGGAATCAAAAGCAAATATTAAATCTGAAAATTCTATTACGATAAGACATAAAAGCAATGGAGTTAAATATAATCTGCCATCAATCCTTTTTACAAACGAATGATCTTTTATAATTTTTGTTACAGGAAAAAGTCTTGATGTCAATTTAACAATGCGATTTTTTTCCGGATGAATTTCTTCTTTTTTATTTCGTTGTATAAACATTTTAATTGCCGTAAAAATTAAAAATGCTCCAAAGATATAAAGGATAAATGCAAATTTTTGAACTAACATTGACGCTATGAAAATAAAAACAAATCGCATTACAACTGCACCTAACACTCCCCACATCAAAACACGTTTATAAAATTCCTGTTTCACGGCAAAAGAAGAAAATATAAGCAAAATAACAAAGATATTATCTATTGATAAAGAATATTCTATTATGTAGCCGGTAAAATATTCCAAACTTAATTTGCTCATAAATATGTTTAAAGCGTCATTATACGGAAGTGATGCTAATTGATTCCAAGTACTAATGTCATGATATTTCAACACTATTTCTTTTAAAGAATTTATATCATTTATTCCATGCATCAAATATCCAAAAAAACGAATAACAATTCCAAAACCGATAGCCAAAGCAACCCATACAGTCGTTGAAATCAAAGCTCGTTTCATTGAAACAATTTTGTCTTCTTTTTCAAAAACTCCCAAATCAATGATAAGTAATCCTATTATCACTACAACAAATGCTGCAAAAAACACTATTTCTAATAAATGAGAATGCATATATATTACTATATTTATGAATGCAAAAGTAATAATTTCATATAATGAATAGATTTAGAGTTGTTTTTTCTTATTATTCTTTGGAAACCACCCTTTATCAACTCTTTTTTTTTGTTCAAATACTTCAAAAATTGACCAAAATGAAGAAAAAGCAAGCACTCCAAAAAGAGTGGAAACAAAAACATTACTAAATTGTAGAGAAAGTAAAATAAAAACAATCCCGGCAATCAAAAATAACCACCAAGATTTAACGCCAATATAATACTCTGCCTTTATGACCAAAGGGTGAAATAAACCAATAATTAAAAATGTTGCCAAACCAATAGCAATTCCTGTTAGATTGTGTGTTGTTAAAAATTCCATAGCTTAGTAATTGTAAATCCCCGTCCAATTATTTTTTAAAGTTTGTTTAATATTTTGTTCCTTGCTGTTATCGCCGGGTTCGTATAATATCTTGTTTTTTATTTCTTCCGGCAAAAATTCTAATTGAATAAAATTGCCTTTATAATCATGAGCGTATTTATAACCATCTGAATAGTGCATATCTTTCATCAGTTTTGTTGGTGCATTGCGTAAATATAAAGGAACAGGTAAATCTCCTGTGCGTTCTACTTCTGCCATGGCATTATTTATTGCCATATATGTTGAATTACTTTTAGGAGATGTAGCTAAATAAACAGCCGTTTGTGATAAAATTATTCTGCATTCAGGATAACCTATTTTATTTACAGCATCAAAACAAGTATTAGCAATCAAAAGAGCATTAGGATTTGCCAAACCGATGTCTTCACTTGCTAATATTAACATACGTCTTGCTATAAACAAAGGGTCTTCTCCGCTTATAAGCATTCGTGCAAGCCAATAAACAGCAGCATTAGGGTCTGAACCCCTCATACTTTTGATGAATGCAGAAATAATATCATAATGCATTTCCCCTTTTTTGTCATAAATAGATATGTTTTGTTGTATGATTTTGGTTACGTCCTCGTTGCTAACGATAATTTCAGCGGATGTATCAGCCATTTGATAAATAACCATTTCTACAGCATTAAGCAATTTACGAGCATCTCCCGTACTTATTCTAATGAGAGCATCCGTTTCTTTTATGTGAATAGTTTTTGATAATCGTTTTTCAAGAAATATCTTTGCTTTTTCTATTATTTCCAGCAATTCTTTTTTTTCAAAAGTTTTAAGAACATAAACCTGACAACGAGAAAGCAAAGGAGAAATCACCTCAAAAGATGGATTTTCTGTTGTTGCTCCTATTAAAGTTATCACACCTTGTTCTACTGCACCAAGTAAAGAATCCTGTTGATTCTTAGAAAACCGATGTATTTCATCAATGAACAATATTGATCCGTTAGTATGGCGTGCCTTTTCTATAACATCTCTAACTTCTTTTACTCCACTATTTATTGCACTTAAAGAATAAAATGGACAAAAAAGAGTATTTGCTATAATATTTGCCAAAGTTGTTTTTCCTACACCGGGAGGTCCCCATAAAATCATAGATGGAATGTTCCCTGCTTCTATTGCTCTACGAAGAATAGACTGTTGTCCAACAAGATGTTTCTGTCCTATATATTCATCAAGCGTTTTTGGTCTTAAGATTTCTGCTAATGGTGTTTCCATATTATTATATGTATCAGGTTTTAATTATTACAAAAGTAATGAAATTTCCAAATGTAACTGAATAGAATAGTTGCTTATTTGTTCTCTAACTCACAACAAATAAACACCAAACCTGTCGGCAAAAACTTTACAAGTTTCAGAGCTACAAATTATTTACATACAAAAAAGGGCGAGAATTAAAACTCGCCTTTTTTCTTTTTCGCAGTGGTTTTTACTCTACTACAACTTTTTTCGTTATCGTCCCTTTGTCCGTATTCACTCTCACAAAGTAATTGCCTCTTGGCAGTGTTGAAACGCTTATTTTAATATCCGTTTTGCCGACATTAGACTGATAAACCCTCTGTCCAAAGATGTTAAACATTTCTATTGATTTGATGTTATTGTCGCTGACAATGTTCAATTCATTATGAGTTGGATTTGGGTACAACGCTATGTTGCTTTCTGATT
>JAISUE010000009.1 GCA_031272245.1 Bacteroidales bacterium | reverse complement strand
CAAAAAATATTTTTTAACTCTCAAAAAAGTTTTTTCAAAACTCAAAAAATATTTTTCAAAACTCAAAAAAGTTTTTTCAAAATCCAAAAAACATTTTTCAAAACTCAAAAAAGTTTTTTTAACTCTCAAAAAAGTTTTTTCAAAACTTAAAAAATATTTTTTGAGTTTTGCAAAGACTTTTTTAAGACCCAAAACAAAGGTTTTAAAGGTTGAAACAAAGGTTTTTAATTCGTTGAAAATGATTGCATTGACAGAAACAATGGTTGCTGCGGTTGAAATAATGGTTGGAAAAACCAAAACAAAGGTTGCCGGATTTGCAACAATGGTTGATGCGATTAAAACGAGGGTTTTGGTTTGGATTGCTTCGCTTTCGCTCGCAATGACGAGGGTTATTATGGTTATAACGAGGGTTGAAACGAATAAAAGATGCGGCGTTGTGTTTCCGCAAGCCGTTGGCATTGCGGTTATGAAAGTTAAGTCCTTCGGACTGATGGTTGCGGCGATTGGAAAAATGGTTGGAGAGGTTGCCTTAAATATAATTTTTGTATTTTTGCCGCCTCTTAAATGAAAGATGTTGATTATATGATAACAACAAATAATTTGAATTTTTTTGAAAACAAAAAAATACTTATGTTTGCCCCTGCGTTTTTCGGCTATGAAAAACATATTAAAAAAAGAATAGAGGAAATGGGGGCAAAAGTCGATTTCTTTGACGAAAGACCAAGTAATAACGTTTGGGCAAAAATTTTTCTGCGTTTCGGCAAATCTTTAATGATCGGAAAAATCGACCGATATTACAGAAAAATCGATAACAGTATCAAAAACCTCTCTTACGACTTTGTATTCGTTATTAACATTGAAGCAATGCCCGATTGGTTTATCGGCAAATTAAAACAAAAAAACGAAAAGGCAATTTTCATTCTTTATATGTGGGATTCAATCTTTTGGAAAAAAAATATACTCACTTATGCGGACTTTTTTCACAGGGTCTATTCATTTGACAGAAAGGACTGCAAGGCTCACAGCGACAAGTTAATATTTCGCCCCCTGTTTTATTTGAATGACTATGCCGAAATTGCCCGAAATACCGAACAAAACTATAAATACGACCTCTCTTTCACAGGTTCCGCTCATACTGACAGGTATACCGTTTTGAAGAAAATAGAAACCGCTGCCAAAAATCACAACTGGACATTCTTTAATTATATGTTCCTGCAACGAAAAAGTGTTTTCTATCTCTACTTCCTTACCAACAGGAACTTCCGCCATTCTAAAGCAAATGAATTTCGTTACCGACCGCTGTCTAAAAATGAAGTGCTGGAGGTAATGTCGAGTTCAAAGGTTGTTGTTGATATTCAAGGCGTAAATCAGTTGGGTTTAACAATGCGGACAATAGAAGTACTGGGGGCTAAACGCAAACTGATTACAACCAATGCCGAAATTGCAAAATATGATTTCTATTCGCCCGACAACATTCTGATTATTAACAGAGAAAATCCTCAAATACCAAAAGATTTTATTCTTTCTCCCTACAAAGAAACGCTTTCCCAAGACATATATCACAATTATTCGCTGGACGGCTGGATTGAAGATATTTTTGAAATTAAAGACAGATAATAGATAATTTTTTTTACTATGGAATATTTAACAGGAAAAGTTGAATTGGATGATGTGGCAATCGGTAAAACATGTTCGCTTCTGCAAAAAGCATTTCCAAAAGCAACAAAATTTACTCCCGATTTCCTTAAATGGCAATACGTGGAAAACCCTTTGGGTAAATGTATCGGTTACAATGCTTTTGACGGCGAAAAAATGATTTCTCACTACATCGGCTTACCGATAGAAATGAATCTTTTCGGTTCTCAATGCAAAGGGATATTACCCATAAACGTCGCAACCGATCCTCAATACGGCGGCAAAAGACTTTTTTCCACTCTTGCGGCAAAAACATACGCTTTGGCGGCAGAAGAAGGTTATGATTTTGTTATTGGAGTGGCTAATGCACAGACAACTAACGCCTATATCAAACACTTGGGGTTGTATCTCATTGCTCCGCTGGATGTCCGAATTGGTTTCGGCACAAAAATATATGATAATCCGCAAAACTTTAACTGTTATCGCCGCTGGACATCTGAAACTCTTGAATGGAGAATGAGAAATCCCGATAATCATTATGCTTTTTCAAATAACATACTTACGAGCCGTATCGCCAAAGTTTGTCAAACCGTTTCATATTGTTCTCAAAAACCAAACAATGTTTGCAACAAAAAACATTTTTCTTTGCTTAATCTCTACGTTGGTTTGGGTGCAGACCTCAAAAAAGGGACATACTTTCAGATGCCTTCCTTTGTGAAACACTCTCCTTTCAATCTTGTTTTCATGGATTTGAAAGGTTCTCTGCCAATAATAAAAAAGGAAGATATGTTTTTCCGGTTAATTGATTTTGATGTGATATAAAGACTGCAAGATGACTAAACAAAAACTAACCGTATAAGTCAAAGCGATTCATAAAATGATTTTGTAATTTTTGTATTCTCCTATTCTATAACCGGTTATTTGTTCAAATTTATGGAGTAAAAATGCTTTGAACCCAAAATTCTTTTTTGTTGGATCAAAGTCAAATTTCCAGTTTTGTTCGGTAATTCTCTTTTGCATAACCAATGGATGTGTTTGTTCAAAATGTTTTAATGAATCTATTTGAGAATAATCAAATTCGGAAGTTTTTGCTACATTCTTTTCTAACCATTCGTCATCGTGCCATAAGGAATGGAAGTATTTTTGTTTTTCCTGTTGAAAAAATGGTGATTTTACCCAACCGTAATGATAGATTTCTGCATTTACAGGCTTAACATTCAGTTTTCGGTTGTTAATACGAAAGCCTTGAGCATCACCAAAAGAATAAATACCTGTATTCGGACGAATAATTCTAATTTCTTTCCTGTACCAACGACGAGAATCCCCAATAAAATCATAAGAACCATAAAAATGTTTATAATTAAATAGCAAACCTTCAACTTGTGTATCATCTTGCCAACGTAACATTTCTTCTTTTACGGTTTCTATATATTTTTCGTGCATCACTTCATCTCCCTGAATGTAAAATACCCAATTTGTATCTGCTGAAACATGAGCTAATGCTTTATTAGTTTCTTCGGCAAGCACATGACCTCCTTTTCGTAAATTGTCATTCCATACCGTTTTAATAATTTTAATTTTTTCGCTCTTAATGGATTTGATTAAATCTTCGGTTTTATCTTCAGAATTACCTAATGCAATTATAAATTCATCGCAAAGAGGTAAGATAGATGTTATAGCTTCTACTATTGGATAGTCGTATTTTTCAGCATTCCTTATAAATGATACTCCTGTTACTTTCATGTGAGCAAAAATAATAAAAATACTTGCATTAAAGTTTGAATTTAATTATAAATATTAAAGTTTTTATTCACAAAGAACAAATAAATCATCACGAGGATTAAGAAAAAGAACAGGAACAGATTGAGAGTGTAAAAGAGTTTTATGTTCTGCAAGTTGTGAAAAAAGGTTTAATATGCTTTTATTTTTTGTTGTTTGACATATAATAAGATCATAATATTTACATTTTTCAGCATAATCAATAGCTAAAACGTCTAAATCTGCATTTTTTCTTTGGTTGTTATTAGTTTCACTATAATTCATAATATTTATTTTTATATTAAAATTTTCCAACATTGAAACAGCAAATTTTATGTTTGCGTTTAGTTGTTGTTGATGAAATTCATCTTTGTATTTTTTATGAAAAATAGTAATTGTGCTTTTGGCAAATCGTCCGAAATAACCAGCCCATAAAACTTTTTCTTTGGCTTCTCTTAACATATTCATCGGTAAAAGAACATTTTTAAAAGGTTTTATTTCTGTTTTTTCATTAAAGATAAAATATGCAATGCGTGATTGTGAAAAATTCTTCAACGTTTGATGCACGCTATTATGATTATTTTCAATGAAAGATACCATTAAAACTGCCGATAACATTTCTCCCAATGAATGGATAATTTTTTTAGTTTTTCCTTTAAGAGCTAAATATGAATGAGTTTGAATGTCTTTTATTTGTTTGTTTAGTATTTGTAACGAAATTTCTGCTTCTTCTGTAGTTATGTTTGTGTATTGAGGGTCTGAAATATGAAGCAAGATTAAACCTTTATCAAGAATTTTTGCAAACAGACAACTCCATTGAATTATTTTTTCTGCATATTTAAAGTTAGAAATACAAGCAATTATGAATTGGTCTTTTGACTCTTTATCTTGATTTGTTTCCATCGTTAGTTAATAATGGCGTTTTATACCTTTATTCCAAATTAAAATAAGAATAAGACCTGCCAATGCTCCTCCAAGATGTGCAAAATGAGCAACACCATCAGCAGTACCAATTACTCCATTCCACAATTCTATAAGCATATATCCGATAACGAACCATTTTGCTTTGATTGGTATAAGAAAATAAAAATAGATATATGTATTTGGAAACATCATTCCGAATGCCAATAAGACTCCAAAGACAATCCCTGATGCTCCTACGGTATTGATATGATTGATAAAACTTGTTGTTTGTTCAATATATAAAGATTTTGATATTATTTCACTGTCTATTTTAACAAAAGAAACATTTGACGAAGTTATTCGTGCAAGTTCGGCAACTAAATCATGATACATAAAATAGTAAGTAATCTGTTGAGCAATGGCTGCTCCAAGTGCAGCAACCAAACAAAAAATAATAAATTTTTTTTGTCCCCAGATATTTTCCAACACTGCTCCAAACATCCAAAAAGCAAACATATTAAAAAGAATATGACTTATGTTTGCATGCATAAAACTATACGTTATGTATTGCCAAACATGATGAAGAGGCGAAGCGTAAAAATGAAGACCCAAATAGTCTTCCAAATTGATAATTCCGCGAGACCCTAATACCCATGCGGCGAAAAAAATTATAACATTTATTATAATTATGTTCTTGCATACAGGAGGTAGAACATTAAATCTTTGAGGTGAGTATTGATAACTGTTATTCATTGTTTTTTTTGTTATTTTGACTCGCAAAAATAAGAAAAAATCAAATTTTACTACTTTTGTCATTCAAAAATAAAGTAAAAATTAAAAAGCAATTAACATTATGGTTTTACTTGAAATAAAAAACTTGCATGCTTCTATAAAAGGAAAACAGATATTAAAGGGTGTAAATTTAAAAATAAATAAAGGTGAAGTCCATGCTATTATGGGTCCAAATGGAAATGGAAAAAGTACTTTGGCTTCAATCATAGCTGGGCGAGATATTTTTGATGTAACTAATGGTGAAATTCTCTATAAAGGAAAGAATATTTTTGATTTATCAGTAGAAGAGAGAGCAGCCGAAGGAATTTTTCTTGGTTTTCAATATCCTGTTGAAATACCGGGAGTGAGTATTTCTGCATTTATGCTTACAGCATTAAATGAACAGCGTAAATATAAAGGATTAGATACTATTTCTTCATTAGAGTTTAGAAAAATAATGGAAGAAAAGAAAAAAATAGTTGAAATGCCATCAAATCTTGCTAACCGTTCAGTTAATGAAGGTTTTTCCGGTGGTGAAAAGAAAAAAAATGAGATATTTCAAATGGCTATGCTTAATCCTGTACTTTCTATTTTAGATGAAACAGATTCGGGCTTGGATATTGATGCGTTAAAAATAGTTGCCAAAGGAGTTAATGCCTTGCGTTCAAAAGAAAATGCTATTGTTGTTATAACTCACTATCAACGTCTTCTTGATTACATAGTTCCGGATATTGTTCATGTACTTTATGATGGACAAATAGTAAAAAGTGGTACGAAAGAGCTTGCTTTGGAACTTGAAAATAAAGGTTACGAATGGATAAGAAAAGAAATGCAAACACCCAATCATTAAAAATAATGGATATAAACAAAAATAATGATTTTAATTGCAGTATTCCCAATTTGCATACGGCTAAAATAATTTTGCATAATGGTGTTTTTGTTGGTGGTAGAGCAATATCGGAAAATGTAATTTGTAAAAATGAAAAAGATATTTTTGTCATAGAGATACCGGAAAACAAAGTTTTATCATTGCCTTTGCAAATGGTTAATACACTTTATGATGGCAAACAAACTCAAACAAAGATGATAATCAGAGTTGGAAGTCAGAGTAAAGTTCAATTTATTCATTGTGATGATTCTTGCGATGAGCAATCTTCTACTTCTTTTAATACCATAGATATTTTGCTTGCTGCAAATTCCTCTTTTGATTACTATAAAATGGAGAATATAAATAATGATTCTTCAATTACAACAGAAGTTAATTTTAATCTTGCACAAGGCTCTAAACTGAAAACTTATGGTTTCAGTTTGAATGGAAAGCAAGTAACTAATACATTAAATGTGTTTCTTAATGAACCGTATGCAGAAGTACGTTTAAATGGTCTTTATCTTATGGATAAACAACAAGAAGTGTCAACATATGTTAATGTTAGACATAATGCTGCAGATTGCCATTCCAATCAACTTTTTAAAGGAATACTTGATGATTCTGCAAAAGCTCGTTTTGTAGGACATGTTTTTGTGGATTATGGAGCAAAAAACACGGAAGCGATGCAAACAAATAAAAATATTTTACTTACAGATAAGGCAAAAATAAATACAAAACCATTTCTTGAAATATATAATGATGATGTAAAATGTTCTCATGGGGCAACAATAGGTCAATTAGACGAAGAAGCAATGTTTTATCTTCGTTCTCGTGGAATAAGTTTTCGTTCTGCAAGGATGTTGTTAATGTATGCTTTTTGTCAAGAAATTCTTTTAGAAAACACTATTGCACCGTTAGGAGAAAGTATAAGTGAAATAATAAAATTACGTTTGCAGGGAGAACTTTCTGCTTGTTGTGATTGTGTTTTTCAATGTGCGCAGGCAAAAAATCATCAGAAATAGTTATTGATATTAGATTTTTATTAAATGCATTTTGCGAAAATCGTTTGGTGTTAACCCCGTTTCTTTTTTGAATGCGGCATGAAAAACTTGTCTTGTATTAAAACCGCACATATCACTTATAACTTCCATTTTATAGTTACTTGTTTTGTTATCAGTCAATAAATTTATGGCTTCTTTTATTCTGTATTCGTTTATAAGTGCAGGCAGTGTTTTATGAAAATATGTATTTGTAAGTTTGGATACTAATGCTTTATTTATATTTAATTTCTTAGCTAATTCTATTATTGTCAATTCTTTTTTGCGATATATTTTTTCATTTTCAAATAAATTAAGCATATTTTCAATGATTTTCTTTTCTGTTTGGTCGTAAGGTTCGTCAAATTCTCTTTTTTTTGCCCATTGCATATTTTTTGATACTAATTTTTTATATGCTTTTTGTTTTTCCAAATATAAAAAAACAAATAATCCAATAATGTCAAGTAAGAAAAAAAATATTAATGTTATGTGAATTTGTTTTTGTTTAGCATTATTAAATATATTATTGGCTTGCATAAATTGTTCGCAAGCCAACTTATAATCCCCATTTTTATAGAGAATTTCTGCTTGTTCTATGTGAAAATTTTCACTTAACGAATCCTTTAATGGTGGTTTAGCATAGGTAAATCCAGCTAACAAAACCAACAAAGTGCTATAAATAATTTTTTTTAATATCATTATAAATACTAAATTTTTAGTTTTTCAAATAACAAAAATAGTAAAAAAAATATGAACGTAGTTAAAAATAGACATAAATCGTGTATAAATTTATATTTAGATATTATTTAAATATAAAAAACTTGTTTTTTAAGATTTGGAACGATATTTGAAAATACTTTTTAGGCAAAATAAAAATTTATATTTTGATATTTGCATATTAAAACAATAAATTGTAATTTTGCCGTTTCAAAAAATAGATTTTTGTAGTGTTATTGGGTTACCTAATGCTTCAATAATCTGTTATGTAAGAAGAAATATGGTTAAAAAGAATATTAACTTAAAAAATTAATTAAAGTAATGAAACGAATATTTTTAACATCACTACTTGCTTTGTCAGTAGTTTTTGGAGCTAATGCTCAGAGTTCAACGACACCTGCTACTCAACCTGTACACAATACTGGTGCTCAGGCAGAAATTAAGTTTGAAAAAACTGAACATGATTATGGTACTGTTAAAAAAGGTGGTGATGGCACTTGCCAATTTACTTATACCAATGTTGGGAAAGCACCTCTTATTATATCAGATGCGAGGTCTTCATGTGGTTGCACAGTGCCTGTTGTATCAAAAGAGCCTCTTATGCCGGGTCAATCTGCAAGTATAACAGTTAAGTATAACACAAATAATGTAGGGGCTATCAATAAATCTGTAACCGTTACTTCAAATGCGGTGAATGATAAGGTAGTATTACATATTAAAGGTAAAGTAGAACAATAAAATTACATTAAAACTGAAAATTAAAAATTGGTGTTATCGTAAGGTAGCACTAATTTTTAATTTTCAGACTTAATAAAATAACATAATAAGTATGCCTAAAATATCAGATAAAGGAACAAAGTTGCCGGCATCAGCGATAAGAAAGCTTGTGCCTTATGCCGATGCTGCAAAACAACGAGGTATTAAAATTTATCATTTAAACATTGGACAGCCAGATATAGAAACTCCTGTAGATGCTGTTGATGCGTTAAGAAAAGCTGAAATGAAAATAGTGGAATATACTAATTCAGCAGGTAATTTATCTTATCGTAAAAAATTATGTGAATATTATGCAAAGCATAATATCAATATTAATCTGGATGAAATCATTGTTACTAATGGTGGAAGCGAGGCTCTGCAATTTGCTTTTACCGTTTGTCTTAACCCAGGTGATGAAGTTTTAATACCAGAACCTTATTATACAAATTACAATTCTTTTGCTATTCAAACGGAAACAACCATAAATACTATTTCTTCTTATATTGAGAATGGATTTGCTTTGCCTCCAATTGAAGATTTTGAAAAAGCAATTACTCCAAGAACGAAAGCTATAATGGTTTGTAATCCAAACAATCCAACGGGTTATCTTTATAGTAAAGAAGAATTACAGACTTTAGCTGCATTAGCAAAGAAATACGATTTATTTTTGTTTGCTGATGAAGTTTATAGAGAGTTTTGTTATGATGGACGTAAACATTTTTCAGTAATGGAACTTGATGAAATTACTCAAAATGTAATATTGCTTGATTCTGTTTCAAAGAGATACTCTGCTTGTGGTGCGAGAATAGGAGTATTTATTAGCAAAAATAAAGAATTAATTTCTGCAGCTATGAGAATGGCTCAAGCTCGTTTATGTCCACCTTATTTTGGTCAGATATTTGCAGAAGCAGCTGTTGATACTCCAGCATTATATTTTGAACGTGTTGCTAAGGAATATGATTTGAGACGTAAGACTTTGGTTGAAGAAGTTAATAAAATTGAAGGATGTTTTTGTCCAATGCCCCGTGGAGCATTTTATACAATGATAGAATTACCAATAGATGATAGCGATAAATTTTGTTTATGGTTATTGGAAGAATTTAATCTTAATGGAGAAACTGTGATGTTAGCACCTGCAACAGGCTTTTATTCTTCTCCAGAAAAAGGTAAAAAGCAAGCACGTATTACTTATTGTTTGAAAATAGAAGATTTAAAAGCAGCATGCCGTTGTCTTGCAGAGGCATTAAAAGTATATCCCGGTAGAATACTTTAACATTATAAAAATAAATGGCGTTTTGGTCTAACAAAACGCCATTTTATGCTGTTTTGAATATAAAAAATATATCAATGAACATAAAACAGCAAACAGTCAAAGGTACTTTTTGGAGTTTTATAGAACGTTTCAGTGTTCAATCTGTACAATTTATTGTGCAGATTATCATGGCGAGGTTGTTATGTCCGGATGATTATGGATTGATAGCTATGCTCGCCATTTTTTTAGCAATAAGTCAAGCATTCATTGATGGAGGTTTTGCTAACGCTTTAGTGCAACGTAAGGACAGAACAGAAAAAGATTATTCCAGTGTTTTTTATTTTAATATTGTTACAGGCTTAATTTTATTTGCAGTTTTCTTTTTTTCATCCAAAGCCATATCGGCTTTTTATTCTATGCCACAGCTTGATTCGGTAATAAAAGTAGTAAGTGTGAATCTTGTAATATTGTCTTTTCAAGTTGTGCATAAAGCAAAACTAACTATAGAAATAGATTTCAAAACGCAAGCAAAGATTTCTCTTATCTCTGTATTTATAAGTGGAACGGTAGGAATTATTATGGCATATCAGGATTTTGCTTATTGGGCAATAGTTGCTCAAATTACTATAAATAATTTTATATCTACTGTTTTGTATTGGTTTATGGTTAAATGGAAACCGTTACTTGTATTTTCAAAGCAAAGTTTTAAAATTCTTTTTTCTTTTGGTTCAAAAATACTTATGGCTAATTTACTACAAACTTTCTATCTTAATATATATACGTTAGTTATTGGCAAAATGTTTTCCAAAACAGATGTTGGTAATTATTCAAGAGCAGATCAGTTTGCAACTTTGCCTTCATCTAATATAACTAACATTTTACAGAGAGTTACTTATCCAATTCTATCTTCAATACAAGATGATGACAAAATGCTTCGCAAAATTTTCAGAAACTATATGAGACTTTTTGCATTTGTGATTTTTCCTTTAATGACAGGTTTTGCTCTTGTTGCCCGTCCTGTTGTACTATTTTTGATAGGAGAAAAATGGCTTGGCGTTGTGCCTTTACTGGAAATACTTTGTTTTTCTTATATGTGGTATCCACTTAATGCTATTCAACAAAATATTATGCAAGTAAAGGGTAGAAGTGATTTATTTTTCAGACTCGAATTAGTAAAAAAAACAATAGGTTTTATTCTAATTTTTATTTCAATTCCTTATGGAATGAAATATTTATGTTTGACGATAGTTGCGTATTCTTTAATAAGTATGGTACTAAATACTTGGTTTGCTTGCAGGTTAATAAAATTTAGAATATGGACGCAAGTAAAAGATATTGCAAAAATTCTTTTAATAACTTTGATAATGGCAATACCTATATGGTTTGTTAATAAAATGCTTATAATAAATAATATATTATTGCTTATAATATCACTTATAATCGGTGTGGGAACTTATGTATTATCCGCAAAATTGTTAAAATATGAGGAATTGTTTCAAATAGCATCTCTCATAAAAGGTTTCCGAAAACATAAATAAATATATAATTTTACAATACACTCAACAAGAGTATTAAAATCAAATAATGAAATAGAAAAACAAAATAAAGTTAAAAAATTATCTTATAAATATAAATTTTTTCTTTATTTTTTCTCTTTATTATCAAGACTTTACAAGTTAAGTTTTGAACTGCGGCGTATATTAAGAATTTATTTTATCATAAATACTTTACAATAAATCTTGTATAATCTTTTAATGGTAGTTGTCTGATATAATTTTATTAACTATCCTTTTAATCAATAAAATACTTTTTGGCAATTAAAAGACAATTTTTTTAATATAGATAAAGAAAATAACTAATATCCATAAAAATAAACTATTTTTGAATTGAAATTATATAAAACAATCTATTTTTATTGTAAGTTTTAATATATTTATTTTGTAATATATTCATTATCAAAGTATAATAAATTTTACATATATGATTTTACAAATATATCTTTTTATAATATTAACATTTTTTAGATTTTTTTTGTACTTTTGCAAACCGAAATAAACTATTTTATAAATCAAAAATAAAAAATTTATGATTAAATTAAAAAAAATAATAATGGCAATTTTACTAATTGCTTTAATAATAAAGGGTGGTTATGCTCAACAAGTTGCTTCTTCATTTAGTGGTGGTGATGGCTTAACAGAATCTACGGCTTATCAAATAAATACCCCGCAAGAGTTACGTTATTTATCTAAATTACTTAAAGAAGGTAAAACCTCATATAACTCAAAATATTATAAGTTAACATCTGATATAGATTTCACATCTTTGTCTGATGAAGACAATTATATCTATGATTGGAGTGGAGGTTATAATTCATCAACTAATTCTGTTAATGGAGCTGATGCTAAAAAAGAATCTAACTTTTTGCCAATAGGCGGTTGGTCGGCAGACATTACTAATGCTACAGATGATGCTCATTCATTTCAGGGGCATTTTGACGGATGTGGATATAAAATTATTGGAATGTTGATTAAAAAGCCAACAGGTGGAGCTAATAATGTAGGGTTGTTTGGATTGACAAAAGATGCAAAAATCAAAAATTTGACATTAGAAGATTGTGAGTTTTCTGCCAATCAATACATAAGTTGTCTTATAGGTCGTACTACTGAAACGGGAAATGACACAATTACTAACTGTCATATAGTAAATTGTACTCTTCATTGCAACACTCATGGTGGTTGTTTTATAGGATACAATCCAATTCCAATTAATAATTCATCTCGTAAATATATAAAGAATTGTTCTTTGGAAAAGGCTTTTATTACATCTATTGGAAGCTATATTGGAGGATTTGTAGGATACAATGGTCGCTGTAATATAGATAGTTCCTATTGCTATAATATTGAGATGACAAGTCAGGGAGGTTCTTGTTTCGGAGGAATGGTTGGTTATAGTGCAAATGGTGCAGATATAAAAAACTGTTATATAACTAATTCTAAACTTTTACCTGCACTCGGTAATGATGCTATTGGAGGATTAGTAGGAGAGAATTATAATTGGTCTTATGTTGAGAATTGTTATGCTAATAATGTATATATAGATTCTCATCACATGTATACAGGAGGTTTAATAGGACGTAATCATGAGTATGGTAGAATAAGGAATAGTTACATTACAAATTCCATTATCAAATCAAATAATGAAAGAACCGGTGGATTAATAGGTTATAATTATGATAATTGTAGTGTAGATTCATGTTATGCTATTTATACGGATATTGTAACAACCAATACTTTATATAGTGCAGGGCTGATAGGTTATAATAATAATTATTGTAATGTAACAGATTGTTTTGCTGCACATATAAATGTAAATGGTAGAGATTGGTGTGGAGGTTTAATAGGCTGGAGTGATCAGAATAATACTGTTACGCGATGTTATGCTTCTTATTGTAATGTTACAGGGAATGACGATGTAGGAGGTTTAATTGGTGATAGAGGAGATCAGAACACTTCTCATGTGAAGGAATGTTTTTCTATATATTGTAATGTGAATGCTAGAACGTATGTAGGAGGTTTGATAGGCGGAGGAAATGAAGGAGCTACAATAAGCGATTGCTATTCTACACTTTCTAATGTTAAAGGTAGTGGTGATTATATCGGAGGTTTGTTAGGATGGGCTGGTACAGTAAATGTAAAAAATTGTTATACAAATAATAGAGTCCAACGAACAGGATCAACAAATAATGTTGGGGGTTTAATAGGAATGCATTCTGATAAAAATAGAGTAACAAATTCTTATTACATAAATACATGGAGAGGTTCGGAATCTTATACACAAACAAATGAAGCAAAAACAGGTTCAGCAAAAACTGCAAGTCAAATGTTGGATTCTGCTTTTGTTGATATACTAAATAATGGAAGGACAGGAGATGATGCTGTTTGGTTTCAAGATGTACCTTTATATGTTAATAGTGGGTATCCTATTCTTTCAATTAGTGTTGGTAATCAGGGTACAACATATCAAATATGGAACATAGAAGATATGAGACTTTTATCACAAATGGTAGATGATGGAGAAGCGTTTTATAATTCTTACATATCGTTAATGGCAGATTTGGATTTTGATACGGCAATAAACATTACAGGACTTTATACAGATAATTATAAATTACGCCCTATAGGTTCAATTCAACATCCGTTTTGTGGAAGTTTTGACGGTAATAATTACAGAATTTATAATCTTAAAATAAAAGATGTTGCATCTGATAATGTAGGTTTGTTTGGGTATATTGGCACAAAGGCTTATATAAGAAATGTAGCATTGATAAATTGTGATATGGAAGGAAAACAAAATGTAGGATCATTAGTTGGTTTTGCATGTCCAATAGATGTTAAAGGTTCTTCTCCAAACGTAAATGGAAGTGCAAATTTACATATAAGTAAATGTTTTTCTCGAGGTAACGTTACAGGAATAGATAATGTTGGAGGCTTTATAGGTTCAGCTTCTAAATACGATTTGTCTTCAGCTGTGGATAAGCCGACAGTAGAGATTGAAAATTGTTATACAAGGTGTGATGTTTTTGCGCCATTAGGAGTTAATGGAAACTTTATTGGAAATGCAATTGACATTAATGTAACCAATGCTTATGCAACAGGTAAAGTTGCTACTAATTCATTCATTTCAACATATAATTTATCCAATAATAAAATAACAAATACTTATGCTTTGAATTGTTCGGATGGTGCAATAAATAAGACAAGTGTGGAAATGAGAGATCCTACTTTTGTTGCAGCATTAGGTAGTGCATTTTTTGAAGATGACAAACCTTGGACGCGTAATAATGGGTATCCAATTTTAGGTTACGAACCATTGATTACTGATATTTGCATAATAGAAGACATGCAAACTGTAGAAGTAACAACGGATGAACAATTCAAAGTTCGCCCACAAAAAATAATAATAAAAGATGGTGGATCTTTAAAAAATAGCACAACTAATGAGTTTTCTAACGTAATTGTTGAACGTACTCTTGCTGATGAAAGTTATGTGTTTATTGGCAGTGCTTTTGGAGATATAACAGCCGGAACATATTTGGGAGAACATGGTGAGCCTCACACTTATTCCAATGTAGAAAATCATTATCCCGTTTCAATTTTGAATTTTAATTATACATCCAATATGTGGTCTGACGGTAATAGTGGCGGTTTTCACTATTTGAAATGCGATTCGGTAATAAAAAAAGGACTTGGATATTTTGCTTATGTTTTAGATCCTAATTACAGTCAAGATATTAATTGGTTAAAAGAGAATAGGGGGAAGAAAATAACCTTAACTTTTAATGCCGATATGACAAAATCAATAAATAATACCGGGATAGACATAACTTTAACTAATGATGGCGAAGAACATACTTGTGAAAGTACGACAGACGGTCTCTGGTATGCTCTTTCAAATCCTTTTAGTTGTAATCTTTATGCAAAAAGATTTTTATCAAAAAATACAAATGTGCAGGGTAATGTTATATATACTTTAAATGGAGAAACAAGATTATGGGAAGAAAAATTAGGCAGTGATAATGATGCTCGAATAAAAATAGGAGAAGGTTTTTTTGTTGCCGGAAAAAATGGAATGGCTTCAAAAACACAAACTTTCCAACTTTCAAATCTTATGACTGATCCAATATCCGCAAAAAAAACAGATGAAAGACCTGAAATCAAAATTATTGCAGTCGCAAACAATTTACAATCAAGAGCGTATATAACGGTTAATGAAAACAGTAGTAATGGATTTGATGAAAATGATGCTTACAAAATGTTCGGTAATAACGAAAATGCCGTTGAACCATATTTTTCTGTAGAAGGTCAAGAGCTTCTAAAAAACAGTATTAAAACTTTGCCTTATGAAACAAAATTGAAATTTGCAACTAAACAGGATAACACTGATTTAACTCTTACTTTTGAAAATATACCTTCTGATATAAATGTTATTTTGTCAGATCTTTACTTTGGTTCTGTGGATACAATAAAAGAAGGTTTTATGAAAAAGTTCAACATTTCTACTATGGACAAAGAAGATAGATTCGTAATTAGATTAGAAAAATATGATAACTCTCTTAAACATGAAAATAAAGAAGATCTTAATATTTGGGCATTTAATAATAAACTGACTATGACAGGTACGGATTTACAAACATTAGAAATATTCAATTCTATAGGACAGTCTGTTTTCAATGTAGAAATTACAAGTAATACGTATTCAATATTTGTGAACCAGCCGACAGGTTCTTACATTGCCAGATTAAAATCTAAAAACGGAATAAAAATAATTAAATTTATAATCGATAATTAAAATAATAACAGAACAAAATAAAAACAATAAAAAATAAAATAAACGAAAGGAAACAAAATGAAAAAATTAACAGCAATAATAATATGTGTTATGCTTACGTTAATAAGTATTGCACAACCACTACCGGAAGAAAGACCTGATGTAGCAATAGGTGATAGTCCTGTTTCATTGTCAACAGCAACATTATTTCTTTTAATTTGTGGAGTGGCATATGTGATGAAAAAAAATCATCATCATAGTAAAGAGGAAAACTAGTTCATAGTATTTTATATTTTTTAAGGTTATACAATCGCAGAGAGGGGGTAGAAATACCTCCTTTCTCATTTTGTGTGGTATGTAAAGGAAAAGTCTGATTATAAATTAGACATTGTAGATGAATTGACGCTTTGGCATTGTGAATAGTTTTTGCCAATCAAACGTGAATCTTTTTCTCACATTTTTGTTTGTATGTTAATTTTTCTTACTTTTGTACTTTCAAATTTAATGCGATGAATAAACATAATATAAATATACCATTAAAAGCACAGAAACTGGCATTAGACGCACGTTCTCTCCCTGACAGGCTTTCATGTGGGGGGCAATCGCCTCGTTTTCAGGCAGTTATATTGCGTATATCGTTAAACTGTTTATCCGCTTCAACCATTCTCTCCCTGCATTACACCAATTCATTTTTAACTTACTTAAAATTTTCACCCCTATGTGCAAGTTATTTATTTGCATAAGGAGATATTTTACTGTTATACCTCATACGTCAGCAGTTATGTGGCAAACCGCTGTCTGCATAGGCAAATCCGCATTTTACATCCACAATCTTAAAATCGTTAAATATGAAAATTAAATATATCTTTAAACAAATTTCAGTGGCTTACAAAAATCAGCAATCTATCTACCCCAAATTTCCGGGTATCTACCCCGAAATCCTGGATGGCTACCCCGAATTCCTGGATGGCTACCCCAAATTCCTAGGGGGCTACCGCGCCGTATTAAATATGACAAATGAAAATAAATATAAACAGATATATATAATTAAAAATCAAATAATTAAAAAATTTAATCAAGATGAGAAAAATTATGATGGTAGCGGTTCTTGCAATCGCAATGTTTGCAACCTTTAATGCAAACGGACAAACAACTGTTGCAAGTGGTACTTGCGGCACAAATCTTACTTGGGTATTGACAAGTGATAGCACTTTGACAATTAGCGGCACAGGTGCAATGACTAATTGGTCTTATTCATCATATGTACCTTGGTATAGTTATAGAAGTGCAATAACAAGTGTGATTATCGGCAATTCTGTTACAACAATAGGAAGTTATGCTTTTTCTTATTGCAGCGGTTTAACAGGAGCATTAACTATTCCAAATTCTGTTACGACAATAGGAAGTTCAGCTTTTCATTATTGCAACGGCTTAACTTCGGTAACCATTCCAAATTCTGTTACGACAATAGGAAGTTCTGCTTTTTATGGTTGCAACAGATTAACTTCGGTAACTATTGCTAATTCTGTTACGACAATAGGAAGTTCTGCTTTTTTTTATTGCAGCGGCTTAACAGAAATTACAAGTTTGGCGGTAACTCCACCAACTCTTGGAGATGATTGTTTTGACTATGTTTCAACTACTATTCCTGTTCATGTGCCTTGCGAGAGCGAGGCGGCGTATCAATCTGCTTTGGGCTGGAGCGATTTCACCAATTATACGGATTGTATAAGCAATAGTTTGAATGATGTAACAACAGCAATATTTAATGTTTATCCAAACCCAGCAAGTGATAAACTTTTCGTTGAAGGAGAAGGGTATGAGCAGATAAAGATTTATGATTTGCTTGGCAAAGTTGTTTTTACAGCAGAGGGAGTAAAAGAAATAGACGTTTCTGCTTTGGCAAAAGGAGTTTATAACGTACAACTACTGTCAAATAAAGGTAATGTTTTTGGAAGCAAAAAGATAGTTAAACGTTAAGAGATTGTTAATTCAATCAATAAAAAAGAGGTTGTCAGAATTGGCAGCCTCTTTTGTTTTTTCATCATCAACAATAATTTAATTGATAATCAAAAGTTTTAGATTCATTGTCAAAATATTTTGATTTATATTCAAGATAATTTAATCCATATTCAAGATAATTTTTGAGGAGTAAAAAATAATTACGGATAATTCAACATTATAATAACAATCTATTAAAACATATATACTTATATGCTTTATTATTATTTTAGTTTGAGATAAAAAAGTAATTTAACATTTTGCAGGATTGTTTATATTGTTTTTATTTTATGGAAATTAGGAAAAAATATTACTTTTGCACGCTAACATAAAACGAAAAACTTAATTTATAATATGGCAAAAGATTTTACTAAAAGAGCAGATAACTATTCCGAATGGTACAATACTCTTGTTGAACGGGCAGATTTAGCAGAAAACTCCGCTGTTAGAGGGTGTATGGTTATAAAACCTTATGGCTATGCTATATGGGAAAAGATGCAGGCTGCATTAGACAAAATGTTTAAGGCAACAGGGCATCAAAATGCTTATTTCCCTTTATTCATTCCCAAATCTTATTTTGAAAAAGAGGCAGAACATGTTGAAGGTTTTGCAAAAGAATGTGCTGTTGTAACTCATCATCGGTTGAAACCAAAAAAAAATGGAGAAGCAGGACTTGAACCGGATCCTGATGCCAAACTTGAAGAAGAATTGATTGTAAGACCAACATCAGAGACAATCATTTGGGATACTTACAGAGGTTGGATTCAATCGTGGAGAGACTTGCCTGTTCTTTGCAATCAATGGGCAAATGTAGTTCGTTGGGAAATGAGAACAAGAATGTTTCTTCGCACGGCAGAATTTCTTTGGCAGGAAGGACACACTGCTCATGCAACTTCCGAAGAAGCCGTTGAAGAAACTAAAAAGATGTTAAACGTATATGCGTATTTTGCCGAACAATTCATGGCAATACCTGTTATAAAAGGAGTAAAAAGTCCAAATGAACGTTTTGCCGGTGCTTTAGATACATATTGCATTGAAGCAATGATGCAGGATGGAAAAGCATTGCAGGCTGGAACATCTCATTTTCTTGGTCAGAATTTTGCAAAAGCATTTGACGTTAAATTTGTATCAAAGGAAAATAAACTTGAATATGTTTGGGCTACTTCGTGGGGTGTTTCTACTCGTTTAATGGGTGCATTGATAATGACACATTCCGATGATAATGGATTAGTCCTGCCTCCTGCACTTGCACCTCTTCAAGTTGTTATCATTCCGATTTACAAGACAGACGTGGAAAGAGATAAAGTAAATCAAACCGCAGAAAACATTAAATCTACCCTTGAAGCAAAAGGAATTTCTGTTCGTTACGATAACAGAGAAGATTATCGCAGTGGATGGAAATTCAACGAATATGAATTCAAAGGTGTTCCTGTCAGAGTAACTATCGGCGCAAGAGATTTGGAAAAAGGTTTGGTTGAACTTGCCCGCCGCGATAATCTTACCAAAGAAACGATTGAAGTTACAAATGCTTCCGACCATATTGTAAAACTGCTTGATGACATACAGAAAAATCTTTACGGCAAAGCACTTGCCTTCCGTAATTCACACACCTTTAAGGTTGATACATGGAGAGATTTTACCGAACAAATAGAAAAGGGAGGTTTTCTTCTTTGTCATTGGGACGGCACGTCTGAAACGGAAGAAAAGATTAAAGAAGAAACAAAAGCTACAATTCGTTGCATACCTTTTGATGCGACAGAGGAGGAAGGGAAATGTATCTATAGCGGAAAGCCATCTTCCCGCAGAGTGATTTTTGCCAGAGCATACTAAAATATTTCATTTTGGCAACTAAAAAAATAAATCATAAATGAACAAAAAACATTTGAATTATCTTTTATTTATCGGTATATTACTTTTTATTTTGGGAATGACTCTTATTTCGTTTATGGATACACCGATGAGTTATAAGGATAATGCTGTTATGCAAATGGTATCCAAAATACCGGGATGGAGTTTTTTTATAACGGTTGTTTTGCTGTCTCCTTTAATGGAAGAATTTTCGTTTCGTTCTTGGATACTAAAAGGGAAATGGTCAAAATATCTTTCTTTGGTATTGATATGTGGTTTCACAGCAGCAACTGTCGGACTTATTTGGGGAATAGTTGCGGCTATTCTTTTGTCTGTAAATCTTTTTCTGATACCTAAACTGTATAAAGAAAAATCATCACTTAAAAGTTTACAAACGTATATAGCCGTGTTTTTAACATCTTTCTTTTTTGCTCTTGCACATAAAGATAATTTAGACTTGTCGCATTATCTTATGGCATTTCCTGTTTATTTCGGATTGGCTTTAGTTTTGTGTTATATAGGTTTGCGATTTCATTTTGTCATTTGTATTTTATTTCATAGCTGTTACAATTTTATTCTTTTAACTCTTGGAGGTTTTACATTTGCAATGCAAGAACCTGTTATGTTGGAAGGTAAAACGTTTAAGGGAGAACTTGTAAATATAAGCGGTCTTAAATCTTCAGAAGCTGAAAAAACTAAAATTTATAATACATCAAAAACCGAAGATTCGCCTTCAAAGATTATTTTTCATCGCAAGCTCTTAACTGATATTGCAAAAAATATAATTAAACCGGACAATTTGGAAACGGAATCTCAAGTATATAAAATAGAAATATACCCCGAAACTTACAGATTCTACAATATAACTTTAGAAAAACAAAACACCAATATTTCTTTTGACTGCAAAGAAATTATTCAAACAATGATAAATAAAAAACTTATCAAAATAGACACCATACAAAACAGTAAAACAATAAGAATTTTTGACCAATGAAACGATTAAATTTATTCGTATTTATCTTCTTAACGGGATTTTTGTTTAATGCTTGCAAAAAAACAAATTCACCTGCATTCGAACAACATACAACGGATGTTGAAAATCACAAAACAGACTGGTTTCATGATGGCTTAAAAGCAAAAGTTAAATCCATAGAAGAAAAATATTATGGTGCATTTGGTAACCTGTCTGATGCTCAAAAAGGAGAATTATCAAATACTGTTTTAATTTCTTATGATGAAAACGGATTTCAAATTGTGAATAAGAATGTTATTGTTGTTCATTACAATTCAAATGGTTTAAAGGACACAATAACAAACCTTGACAATAATGGGAAAATGTCTTCACGTTTTGTTAATACATACGATGTCAATAATCATTTAGCCCGTACTTTAATGTATGATGAAAATGGGAATCCTCTTTATACATGGATTTACGAATACGATACCGCCGACAACATAAAAGAAGAAGCGTTGTATAATGCCGTTGGCACTCAAATAAACCATAGTCGTTATATTTACAGTTTTGATACAAATGGTAACTGGACAAAAAAGGTTATCATAAACACTGACACGGAAGAACCTGTACAAATAATAGAACGAACTCTTACTTACTATTAAAATCTATTTTCCTGTATGACCAAAGCCTCCTGCTCCGCGTTCCGTTGAAGATAATTCGGTTACTTCTATCAGTTCTGCACATTCATGTTTGGAAATTATCATTTGAGCAATGCGATCGGAATCGTTTATAGTGAAATCCTCTGTTGACAGGTTTATCATTATAACTTTCAACTCTCCTCTATAATCAGCATCTACTGTTCCGGGCGTGTTTAATATGGATATTCCGTTTTTTAAAGCTAAACCACTGCGAGGTCTTACTTGTGCTTCGTAACCTAAAGGCAATTCTATAAACAAACCTGTTGGTATTAAAGCTCGTTCCAAAGGTTTTAATGTTATCGGTTCTGTAAGATTTGCACGTAAATCCATCCCTGCTGCACCCTCCGTTTCGTAGTGAGGTAAGGGATGTTTAGATTTATTTACTATTTTTATTGTCATAAATTTTTTATTTTAATAAATGTGTCAAATATTTTTTCTCAAAAGCAAAGATATTAAAAAAAACTGACTTAACATTTTACGAGTATAAACTAAAAGCCAAAAAGTAGATTATTCTACACACATATCACTTGTTTATTTGTTCTTGAATAATCGTTTAATCATTGTTGCAAATCTGACAACCTTCGTCATTGCAATTCCCACCCTCGTCATTGCGAGCGTCAGAAAAGCAATCCATACCCAAACTCCTGTTCCAACCGCCGAAACCCCCGTTCCAACCGCATCAACCGTCAGTCCGAAGGACTTAATTTTCGTAACCGCAATGCCAACGGCTTGCGGAAACGCATCAACCATTATTTCCATCAACTCAATCATTTTCAACGCTTTATCAACAATGATTGCCGCATCTGCAACGTCCGTTGCAAACTTTGCAACGGACGTTTCAAACTTTGCAACGTTTGTTTCAAACTTTGCAACGTTTGTTTCAAACTTTGCAACGTTTGTTTTGACTTTTGCAACGTTTGTTTTGAACTTTGCAACGGATGTTTCAAACTTTGCAACGGATGTTTTGAAGTTTGCAACAAACGTTGCACGGTCTCCAACCAACGTTGCAAACTTCAAAAACTTGGTTTAAAACCTTTAAATCCACGTTTCAACCCTTCCAACCAAAATTTTAGCCCTTAAAAAAACCTTAAATCCGGAATTAAAATATTTAAATCCATTTTCAAAATATTTTAATCCTGAATTTAAATATTTAAATCCTCGTTCAAAATATTTTAATCGTGAATTAAAATATTTAAATTCCCGTTCAAAATATTTTAATCCTGAATTTAAATATTTAAATCGAGAATTTAAGACTTTCTTAAAACCCAAAACAAAGGTTTTAAAGATTGAAACAAAGGTTGTCGGATTTGCAACAATGGTTTTTGCGGTTGAAACGTGGATTGAGGATTTTGAAACAAAGGTTTATGCAGGCGTCAGGTTGGAGGACGGAAAACTGATTGGGCAAATCAAAAGTCCGATGGGGATATTGCAGTTTGAAGCCGAGCGAGTGTAATCCGTAAGCCCGATTGATAGATCGGTAACATATTTTTTTACATCCGATATTCCGTACGCCGTTTCTGTTTTCAGGGACGGCGTACTTGACATCAGGGGAAAGGTTTCCATGTTTGAAGCAGGTGAGAAAGTAATCTTTACCGAATTGCTCAATATATATTTAATATTTTTAGTAACTTTGCAAAGTTAAAACAAAACAACATGATTAGAGGAAATATACAAAGACGGGAAAACTTAAATACATTACCTGAAATGAATCATTTAATTATAAGCAAAAGTCAATTAAAACCAATATACAGAAGTGAAGAAACTGCTTTGTATAATGCCGATTGTTTAGAGGTAATGGCAACCTTTCCCGATAATTATGTTGATATGATTTTTGCCGACCCTCCCTATAATCTCTCAAACGGTGGAATTACCTGTCAGGCGGGCAAAATGGTTTCCGTCAATAAAGGTAAATGGGATAAAAGCAACGGATTTGATGCCGATTTGGAATTTAACAGACAATGGATTGTTGAATGTCGCAGGATATTAAAACCTGAAGGAACTCTCTGGATAAGCGGCACAAATCATAACATTTATCAATGCGGCTTTCTCTTACAACAATCAGGTTTCCACATTCTTAATGATATTGCATGGTTCAAACCCAATGCCGCCCCCAATCTTGCCTGCACAACTTTCGCTCATAGTCACGAGACTTTGCTTTGGGCAAGAAAAGATAAAAAATCAAAGCATATCTTCAACTATAAAGCAATGAAAGAGGGTATTTTTGTTGAAGACAGAATGAAGGCAGAGGGAAAACAAATGCGAAGTGTTTGGAGTATTCCTACCCCACCCGCAAACGAAAAGACATTCGGCAAACATCCGACACAAAAACCGCTTGCCCTCTTGAAACGTATTATTCTTGCTTCAACAAATGAAAACAGTTTGATACTCGATCCCTTCAACGGCGGAGGAACAACAGGAGTCGCCGCAAAACTTGTCGGCAACAGAAAATATATTGGAATAGATATAGAAAAAGATTACATTGACTTAACAATAAAAAGACTGGACGGTATAAATAAAAACAACTTATAAGATATGAACAGCAACTCTTGGAAAGCAATCTTTGACAAATACGAAACAGAAAAACATAACTTTGAGAAAGAACCTTTTATAATCAATGCGGAACAAATAAAGCGGGCTACAGCTCATTTCACCAAAACAAACGAAAAGGAAGTTCGTATTCTTTGCAAACAGGACAGCAGAGAAGACAGACCGCAGGTTTTTATTGATAATAACCTGTTCTTGCTTCCAATCAAAAACGGAGAGTATGTTATTGTCAAAGGAGAGGGATATATTGATATTCCTCAAATAAAAACTTCCGCCACAATTTATACTTCCAAACTTGATTTCCAACTTGACACTTCTTTAATTGGCAATTCGGAAATGCAGCATTTGGATTTTGCTTATGCTTCAAGTTTAATAAGAACTTTTATGGAAGATGACACTTTGGTTTTAACCATTAGAGGCAGAAAATATACACCTAAATTTACTTTTAAAGTCGGACAGCAAACAATTACGGCGGAAAGTGTGCAGACTGAAGTTGATGCCGGTTATGAAGGGAAAAATCAAGTCGTTTTGATTGAGGCAAAGAATGCCCATACTTCAAATACAATCATCAGACAACTGTTTTATCCTTTCAGACAATGGCAACAATACACCAGAAAGCAGGTAAAGACTTTGTTCTTTGAAAAAAGAGACAACTACTATTCTCTTTGGCAGTATGAATTCACTGATGTAAATGATTATAACAGTATTAAACTGACTAAATCGCAGCAATATGAAATCGTTCAAAAATAAAGACATAAAAGCATGTGAGTGCGGTTCGGTTGAATTTATTACAAAGCCAAATCAATATGATGTTTATGAAATCATAGATGGCAAACCGGAATTTGTACATTCGGAAGAAGTTTATGATAAGATTGTGCTTTATTGTAGAGAATGTGGTAAAGAATTAAAAAACGCAACAAACTATATCTAAAAATATCGTTTGATATTTTTTTAGTGGGACGGCGTACTTGGCGTCAGAGGAAAGGTTTCCATAATATTAATATCAGGCTTCACTGCTCTCGCAGACGGGCAAACCAAATAAAAATCTTACTTTTGCACAATGAAAAAAGCAATATTATTTTTAGCGTCATTGTTTAGCATTTCAATTTACGCACAGGACAGCATTACATTAGTCAAGGACGGCAAGACCGATTATGTTATCGTCATTGCAAAAGAACATTCAAACAACATTCTTTACGCCGCCGAATTGTTGCAAAAAGACATTGAAAAGGTTTCAGGTTGCAAAATCCCTGTTGTTACAAGTGATAAAAAGGAACGAAAAAAGGAAAT